>RKSK01000167.1 GCA_007570915.1 Cenarchaeum sp. | reverse complement strand
CCTCGCCGCCGGCCGGCGCGGCCGGCCTCGGGACTCGGCCGATCTCGCCGACGCGCACGTTTAGCTTTTCAAGGAGCGTCCTGTTTAGGCCGCCGCCGTACACGTCGACGCGAGCGGCGATCGCGGCCTTTGAGGCTATCGCGCGGGCCATCCTGCCGCGCTGCCAGCGCGGCGAGGCGTGGACGAGCGGGTGCTGGAAGAGGAGGCCGTGCTTGGGGGGCGGCGCGCCGGTCTTGAGCGACCTGAACAGCGCCTTTTCGGCCCCGAGGACCTGTATGCTGCCGGCCGGCATCGACGAGAGGCGCCTGAGGCTGCCGGCCCTCGAGATGACGCGCGCGCCGATGAGCGCGCCGAGTATCGCAGTCGTGTTTGGCGCGACGCGCCCCATCTCGGCCGTCACGTGCTCCTCGAGGCCGCGGCGGTGCGCGGCGAGGGCCAGAATGTGCCCCGCGAGCCCGCGGACCATCGCGAGGGCCTCGTCGGTGATCCCGCCGCCGCGGCTCTTTGGCGCGACCGCGGCGACCATCTCGGCCACGGGCGCGTCAAGGCCCGCGCCGCCAAGCGCCTCGCGCGTGATCCCGCCGCGCTCGCCGATCGACGCGACGCGCGCGTACGCCGCAATCCCGTCGATGACGTTCTCGAGCTCGGGAAAGTGCAGGCCGTACCACTCGCGCAGGCGCGAGTTGTGCCCGTTGAGGGCCCTGTCTGCCTCGTCCATGGCGCGGATCGCCTGTATGATGTGCGCGTCCGGGCTCTGCGAGGCCTCGCTGACGCGCGCGGACGAGAGGCCCATCGCAAAGTCGCGCAGCCTCGCCTCGGCGTCGGCCTCGTCTGACGCAAAGCCGGCCTCGACGAGCAGGGCGAGCTTTTCTGACTGGACGCGCGCGGCCTCGGCCTCGCCCATCGCGCGCGCCTCGACGGACCTGGCGCGCAGGGCCTCGAGGAGGGCCGCGTCGTTGACGGCGACGCCCGAGTCGAGCGAGGCGGCGTGCGCGGCGACGCCGGAGACGTCGCCCTCGCCGCGCCTCACGGCCACGTACTCGGCGGCCGCGTCGGCAAAGGGGAACGCCGCGGCGCGCCTCCCGCCGTCGAGGGCCACGATGCCGAGCTCTGTCAGTATGACCTCCTGCACGGCGCCGCGCGGGCCCCGCCTCGGTTAAAAACTCTGTTTGGGCGCGCGCGGCCGGCATGTGCGATCAAAGCGGAGCTCTTTAATACGACGCGCGGCCCAATCGCACAAAACCGCGGTTTTGTGCGACAGGGGGGGCAAAGGTTGATAAGCAAAAGAAGCGGCGCTGCCCCATGGCAAGGCGACCATGGGACACGGGCGCGTTCACGAGGCCCAATGGCAGGTTCATGACAAGCCGGCAGGGCAGCAAGGCGTTTGTCCCGGGCGCCCCGCCCACGACATGGGCGGCCCGCGGGGCGAGCCTGGCGCTGTACGGGCGCGCCGAGAGGGCAATCGGCGGGCTGGGCGCGGTCATGAACACGACAAGCGCGCCGGACTTTTTGGCGGCGCTCTACATAAAAAACGAGGCCGTGCAAAGCTCCCGCATAGAGGGGACGCTGGCGAGCCTTGAGGACCTGCTCCAGTACGAGGCCAGCGGGCATGTGGGCGCCGAGGAGGCCAGGCGCCTGGGCATAATGGAGGTCGCCAACTGCGCAAGGGCGATGGAGGCGGCCGTGAAAAAAATAGCAGGCGGGGGAGACATTGACATGGACCTCATAAAGTCCGCCCACCGCGCGCTATTGCACGGGGTGCGCGGGCAGGAAAAGCACCCGGGAACAATCAGAAAGAGGCAGAACGCGATCGGGGACGAGCGGGGGGAGACTGTCCACGTGCCCCCGCCGCCCGAGATGGTCGAGCGGCTCCTGGAGGAGCTCTTGTCGTTTGTCGCGGCGGGGGACGCGGGCATGCCGGTCCTGGTGAGGTGCGCCGTCGCGCACTACCAGTTTGAGGCCATACACCCCTTTGGAGACGGCAACGGGAGGGTGGGAAGGATGCTCGTCCCCCTCATGCTGGCCAAGGGGGGGCTGCTCCCGCACCCGCTGCTGCAGCTGGGCGAATACCTGTCGGCAAACAGGGCAGAGTACTATGCGCGCCTGGCCGGGGTGAGCCAGAGGTCAGAGTGGGACGCGTGGATTATGCTGTTCTTGCGCGCGTTCGCCGAGCAGGCGGAGGCGACCGCCAGGGGAATCCTTGCCCTCGTCGGGCTGCGAAGGCGGTACGCCATGGGCGTCCCCGGGGCGGGCCGCTCGGTGGCCTCGCGCATCGTGGAGCTGCTCTTTGCAAACCCCTACATGACGGCGGGGCGGGCCAGCGCGCGCCTGGGCGTCTCCCACGGGGGCGCCATGAGGGGAATACGGCTCCTGGAGGGCGCAGGCGTCCTTGAGCGCGTTGGGGGGCCGCGGCGCACGCGCGTGTGGGAGGCGACGGAGATCACCAGGATCATGCGCGGCGTGGCCGCGCGCGGCGCCGGCGTGTAACCGTTATATCGCAACGCCGGCGGCGCGGCCCCACGTTGGCCGCGTCCCTGGAGACCCGCGTGGGCCCGATCGGGCTGCCCTCGCCGGCGATGCTCGCCTCGGGCATACTCGGGATATCGACGGGCGTCTTCCGGCGCCTGCTGGACGCCGGCGCCGGCGCCGTCGTCACAAAGTCGCTCAGCGCCGAGGCCTGGGAGGGCTATGCAAACCCGACGGTCATCGGCGCGGCCGGCGGCGGGTGGCTGAACGCCGTCGGCCTCTCAAACCCCGGCGCCGCCGAGTTTGCGCGCATGCTGCGCGGGCCGCCGGCGACGCCGGCCATAGTCAGCCTCGTGGGCTCCGAGCCGCAGGACTTTGGGCGCATGGTCGCCGAGTTTGCCGGCTGCGACGTCGTCGCGTACGAGCTAAACCTGTCGTGCCCGCATGTCGCCAGGGTGGGCCTCGAGGTCGGCGACGACGCCGCGCTAGTAGAGTCCGTCGTGCGCGCGACGGCCGCCGCGTCGAGCGCCCCCGTCGTGGCAAAGGTGGGCCTCGGCAGCGCCAGCTACCTTGACACCGTCGGCGCGGCCGTCGCCGGCGGCGCGTCGGCGATAACCGCGATAAACACGGTCCGCGCTATGGCCATCGACGCCGAGGCCGCGCGCCCCGTGCTCTCCAACGCGTACGGCGGCCTCTCCGGCCCGCCGATAAAGCCGATCGCGCTGCGCTGCGTCCACGAGATCGCCTCGCGCCACGAGATTCCGGTGATCGGGTGCGGCGGCGTCTCTACGTGGGAGGACGCAGTCGAGTTTCTCCTCGCCGGCGCGAGCGCGGTCCAGGTGGGAAGCGCGCTGGCGCGCGGCAACATGGGCGTCTTTGGCGAGATCAACGCCGGCATCCTGCGCTACATGGAGCGCAAGGGGCACGGGTCGGTGCGGGAGATGGTGGGCCTTGCGCGGCGCTGACACCCCGTCGGCCAGGACGGTCCTCTCCGTCGCCGACGAGACGCCGACGGTCCGCACGCTAGAGTTCGAGGACGCCGAGCTCGCGCGGGCCGCGCCGGGCCAGTTTGCCATGGTCTGGGTGCCGGGCGCCGGCGAGCTGCCCATGAGCGTCATGGTCTCCGGCACTGCCGGCAGGGCGGCGTTCACGGTCCGCGCGCACGGCCCGTCCTCGAGGGCCCTCTATGGCGTGCGCGAGGGGGGCCTCATCGGCGTCCGCGGGCCGTACGGCAACTCGTTTGACGCGACCGCGCGCAGCGCGCTCCTCGTCGGCGGCGGGACGGGCCTCGTGCCGCTCATGCGCCTGATAACGAGGCTGCCGCCGGACGCGCGCATAGGCCTGGCGATGGGCTCGCGGGACGCCGGCGAGGTCCTCTTTGAGGCGCGCGCGCGCGAGCTCGCGCAGGGCCGCGAGATCCGCATAGAGGTCGCCACCGACGACGGCTCGCGCGGGCTGGCCGGCACGGCAGTCGACGCCGCGAGGCGCCTCCTCGACTCGGGGGGGTACGCCGCGGCGTACACGTGCGGGCCGGAGCCCATGATGGCCGCGCTCGTGCGCGAGGCCGCGGCCCGCGGCGTGCCGGCCCAGGCCTCCGTCGAGCGCGTGATGAAGTGCGGCGTGGGCATCTGCGGGAGCTGCTGCATGGACGACCGCGTCGTCTGCTGCGACGGGACCGTATTTGGGGGCGAACACCTCGCCTCCAGCGCCGACTTTGGGCGCGCCTGCCGCTCAAAGTCGGGCGCCACAGTGCCGCTCTAGGCGCCGGCGCGGCCCGCCGCGCGCCGGGCCCCGCCGCGCGCGGATCCGCCGGCCCGGCGCGCGCCTGCCCGCGCGCAATGCCCGAAAGCGCCGCCCGCAGGGCCACTTTTGGCGATACCTGCCGCGGGGGCGCCGTTTCTGGCCGCGGGGCCCCCGCAAGACTTAAAATAATTCGCGGCGCGCGCGCGCCCCGACAAGGATGGGGCACCCCAAGATCGTCCTCACGGCCGACCGCACGCTAATGTCGCCGTACCGCAACATATCGCTTGCTACCTTTTTTGGCTGCGCGCCGGCCCTCGACCCGCACAGGGACCCCAAGAGCGTCTGGCACAAGCTTCTGGGCAACCAGGTCACGCCGCGCATACTCTTTGACTTTATCTGCAACCCGATACCGAACACGGACGGCGTGGCCGACTATGCGCCGTACGGCCTGCGCAAGCTCGAGGCCGGCCTCCTCAGGGACGGCTATGCGCGCGAGGACGTCGTCGTCGCGCACCCCGACCACGTGGGCAGGTTTATCGGGCCGGAGACGCAGGTCGTCGGGACATACGAGATGGACCCCCTCGGCATGGGGCCCGTCACGATGACCTTCACGTACGGCCGCAAGCAGACGTCGTACGACGAGCTCTACTGCGGCGAGCTCCACCGCAGCATCAACGAGGCAAAGAAAAGGAACAACAGCGAGGCAAAGGTCATAGCCGGCGCGTCGGGCACGTGGCAGTACAACTATGACCCCGAAAAGATAGCCGAGTACGGCCTCTACGCGATACTCGAGGGCGAGCTCGGCGGGATCGCCCCCGAGGTCGACGGCCGCGCCGGCGCGTTCTTTGACCACCTCATCGCCGGCGACTTTGAGAACATGGACCCGTTCAAGAAGAAGAAGGGGCGCTTCAAGGTCAACATCAAGGAGTTTGAGCGCGGCGGCAAGACGCTGCACGGCAGGTTTGTCAACTTTTGGGACAAGCCCGAGATCGAGGACATTCCCGACATTGTCGAGCCGAGCATGCACGGCATGGTCGAGGTCATGCGCGGGTGCGGCCGCGGCTGCAAGTTCTGCGACGTCACGCTGCGCACGCTGCGCTACTACCCGCCCGAAAAGGTAAAGCGCGAGATCGAGGTCAACATAAGGAAGGGCGGCGCGCGCTCGGCGTGGATACACAGCGACGACATCTTTGTGTACGGCATGGACCCCTCGACGACAAAGAACATGGCGCCCAACAGGGAGGCCCTCGAGGAGCTCTTTGAGGCGATAATGTCGACGGGCGTGGGCCACACAAACCCGACGCACGGCACGCTCGCCGGCGCGATAGCCGACGAGAGGCTGATACCGAGCATATCAAGGACGATAAGGTCCTCGCCGTCCAACCTGACGGGCATACAGTGCGGCTTTGAGACGGGCAGCCTGCGCCTGATAGAAAAGTACGCCGACCGCAAGCTCGCCCCCTACAGGCCGTCAGAGTGGCACTGGGTCGTCAAGGAGGGCGTCAAGACGCTGAACGAGCACTACTGGATACCCGCCTTCACCCTGATAATGGGCCTCGACAACGACGAGACGCCCGAGGACTCTTGGGAGACGATACGCCTGCTAAGCGAGCTCGAGCGCGAGCAGCCCGACTCGATGTTCACGGCGACGCCGCTCACGTTCGTGCCCATAGGCCTCCTCGAAAAGTCCGAGTTCTTCAACATCGGCAACGAGCTCGACCCCGCGCAGCTTGGCGTCATGTACAAGACTTGGCAGCACAACTTCAAGTACGGCATACAAAAGTTCATGACAAAGACCGGCGGCGGGACGGCCCTAAAGAAGGTCTTCTTTAACGGGATCGCGCGCACGCTCGGCGGCACGCCGCTTAGGGCCATGGAGCGCTATGCGCGCAAGAGCGGCCGCGAGCACGAGCGCGTGATAGAAAAGATCCAGGCGAGCTACCTCTAGGGCCGGCGCGGCCCCTCGCGTATGTTGCCCAGGCGCGTCACGTCGCTGGGCACGTACAGGTCGACGAGCCAGTCGATGGCCACGCGCAGGCGCTTCTCTGCGCTCGGGAGGCGCGAGAGGTAGTAGTTGCGCCAGAGGAGCCACGCCAGGACGCCCCTGAGGCGCACGCCAAAGAGGACGGCGACGCCGTCGCGCCTGCCGATCATCGCCATCGAGCCGGCCGACCTGTGGTCAAAGCGGCGCCTGCCGCCCCTCCCCCTCACGGCGGCCGCCACGTTGTGCGCGGCGACGGCGGCCTGCCGTATGGCGTTCTGGGCGGTCGGCGGGTAGGGCCGGCCCGTGCGCGCGTCGACGAGGTGCGCGCAGTCGCCCAGCGCGTGGACCTCGGGCCGGCCCTCCACCTGCAGCCGCTCGTCGACGGCGACCCTGCCGCCGGCCCCGTGCGCGGCGTCGAGGGCCTCGACGACCGGCGACGCCCTGACGCCGCCGGCCCAGACGACCGTCATGCACGGTATTATCTTGCCGTTGTCAAGCGTCGCCGCGTGCGGCGAGGCCTCGACGAGCTTGGCGCCCTTGATGACCTCGACGCCGCGGCGCGCCATGGCCCGCTCGGCGTACGGCCCGAGCGGCCCGATCTCCGGCAGTATGGGGCCGGCCGAGACGAGCACGACGCGGACCGCGGCCGGCTCTATGTTGCGGTAGTAGCGCTCGGCCGACTCGGTCACAAAGTCGTGGATTGCGCCGGCCGTCTCGACGCCCGAGAAGCCGCCGCCCACGACGACAAACGTCGCCATGCTCTCCTGCGCGGCGGCGTCGCCCTCCTGGTCTGCGCCCTCTAGCATCGTGATGATGCGGTTGCGCAGCGCGAGCGCGTCCTCGAGCGTCCTTATCGTCAGCGCGTGCTCCTCGACGCTGCGGTTGCCGTAATAGTTGGTCTGGCCGCCGAGGGCCAGGACGAGGTGGTCATAGCGCATCTCGGCCGCCTTGCCGTCGGCGGCCCGCCTGACCACCACGGACCTGCCGTCGAGGTCTATGGACTCGACGCTCGCGTGGTAGTAGCGCGCGCGCCGGCAGAACGTCCTTATCGGCGTCGATATGTGGCGCGGCTCGACGTGGCCCGTGGCCATCTCTGCGAGGAGCGGCGTGCTCAGGAAAAAGTTGTCCTCGCTCACGATCTCGATGCTCGTGTCGACGCTGTCCTCAAACTCGCGCTGCAGGCGCCGCAGGACGCCGACGCCCGCATAGCCGCCGCCGAGTATGAGCACGCGCCGCAGCAGCGGCGCGCCGCTGCCGTGCATGCGCGAGACGTGCTCGGCGTACGTCGGGCGCTTTGAGAACTCGATGTCGCAGCGGTGGCAGCGGTAGTTGGCCCCGAGCCGGCGCGTCAGGGCCGTCGCCACGACGCCCGTCACCACGCCCCACACCGCGTGCGACAGCGCCGAGTCCGCCAGGGCCGCCGCGGGCCCCGGCGGCGGCGCGGCCATCGACGGGTCCTCGGCGGCCAGGCCCGCGGCGGCCGGCGCGATGACGGCCGCGGCGACGGGCATGGCAAAGGCGACCATGACCGCCATCCCGACGCCGAGCCCGTAGAGGACGCCGTTTCGCAGGCGCGAGAGGCTGACGCCAAAGGCGCGGTAGAGGACGACGCCGACGACGATGCCGATCACCGTCGCGACGAGCGCGTGGAACGCGAGGCCCGCGGCCGGCTCGCTCGAGCCTATGATGCGCGCGATGACGAGCAGCGTGCGGACATAGTCGTTGCCGCCGGCGGCCGTGGCGTATATCTGCGAGGCGTGCATGAGCACGGCGCCGGCCAGCGAGCCGGCCACGACAAAGGCGACCTCGCGGCGCAGCGAATAGTTGACGCGCGGCTCGTCTAGCGTGCTGCGCGCCAGCGGCGCGCCCGCGGGGCTGCCCTCCACGCGCGGCGCG
>RKSK01000156.1 GCA_007570915.1 Cenarchaeum sp. | reverse complement strand
CCCCCGGCGTCTGCCACCGACGGGGGCACGCGGATCTCGTACTCTTCGCCGTCGACCGGGGCGCCGGACGTGCGCAGGGACACCTCGGTCGCGCCGCGCTCGTACTCGACGGTCGTCTCCCCCAGGCCCGCCACCCGGATGCCGCCCAGCGTCGACGGGTCAAGCGGCTCGCTGACGTCCAGGCGCAGCGAGTTTCGTCCCGTGAACGCCGCGCCCAGGGCCGCCGGCGCGCGCGAGTGCTCCACCTCCACGGTCGCCTGCGCCGACGTTTTCGTCCCGTCAGAGACGGGCGGCACGGTCACCGCGTATCTTGCCCCCTCTAGAAGCTCGTGCGAGGCCAGGGCAAGGTCGACCCTGGGCCCGCCGTCCGTGGGGCCGACATACGAGGGGGTCGCCGTAATGCCGGCCATCGTGCCGACGCGCCTCACGGCAAATCCCGACGCGGGCGGAGACGAGAGCTCCTCGTCAAAGTGGACGCGTATGGCGTCCGGCTCGTCCACAGTCCGGGTCATGGCCACGGAGGGCGGCGCCTTGTCGGCCGGCGCCGTGTACGTAAAGGCGCGCTCCGAGGCCGCAGACTGGTCTCCCGCATAGTCGTGAATGCCATCGAGGAGCCTTACGGTGTAGGTCGTCCCGCCGGTCGCGGCGTCCTCTGTTCGCAGCGTGACCGTCGTGGATCGCGGCTCATAGTGCTGCGTCACGGCCCCCAGCCCGGAGACGGTCACGAGCCCGGCGTCTGCGGCGTCTATGGGGCGGTTTAGCCGAACCGCCAGCTCGCTAGGAGAGGCAAACGCCGCGGACACGATGCCGAGCATGGGGTCCGCCGACGCCGTGGCCGTCGCCGACGGCGGCGCCGCGGTCTCCGCGCCGCTCTCAGGCCACCAGGTGGCTCTCTGGCGCAAGCGCGGAACCGTATCCCGCGCCCTGGACCGTGGCGAAGCGGCGTTCGGGGTTGGAAATTGGGGCGGCGTGGGACGGCGGGACCACCACGCTGTGCGCGGCAGACGCCGCGGCCCGCCCCGAGGAGTGGAGCGTCACCTCGCGCGAGCCCGGCTCGTACTCCACGACAGTGTCGCCGAGCGTAGGCGAGAGGCCGATCGTGACGGCCCCGCGGAACCCCGGGGTTACGCCTCTCACCGCCCTCTCTGCGTCCACAAACGGGAGCGGCCCGCCCGAGTGCTCTAGGGGCCGGTCAAGGGAGAGCCGGGCGGTGCGCTCGTCGACAAACCGCGCCTCCTCGACAGACGGCATGCCACGAATGTGCGTGCTGCCCGAAGGCGTGGGCGACCCGCTCGACGGGAGGCCAGACTCGCCGGCAAGCCTGTTGGAGTTGCTCGGATCGGGCGAGTGCCTGACGGCAAGCGCTATGGCCTCCGACGGCATTGGGTCTGCCGCGTAAAGGACAAGGCGCGTGGCCTTGTTCGCCAGCGTTATCTCTGTGCTCGGCTCGGCGGCGTCAGCGGATATGCTGGACACCGTTGGTGGGGACAAGCGCGCGTCGAGGTGTCCATAGAGATCCACGGCCCACTCGCTTGCAAGCGTGCGGCCCGATACCCCCTGCGAGAACTCTATTGCCAGCTCAAATCCCGAGCCGAGCGGCCTGATCGACTCGGCGTCGACGGAGAAGGCCGGGGCCGCCGCGCCGGCGAGATCGCTCGTAGCCATGACGTCCCCTCCCGTGTAGGCGTTGCCCGCCAGGTCCTTCAGCATGGCAGGAACCGCTATCGTGTGCGCGCCGGCACCCACGGAGGCCGCCAGGTCCAGCACGACCCTGGACGAGCCGGGCGAGTGCAGCGCGGTGGCCCGCAGCGCAGCTTCGGCCGCGGGGGTGACCGTAAATACCGAGGACGTGACAGACCCGGGCAGCAGGGGCTCGCCAAACTCTAGCACAACAGACCTTTGTCCCGTGAACTCGGCCGTGGGCGCCGCCGGGGCAGTCGTGTCCACCGCCACGTTGCCCCCCGACGTTATGGAGGCCGGCGTGTACTCTGTGCCCGCCGCGCTAACGCGAAAGACGGCGGCGCCCTCGTCCGTCGACTGCGTGACGGCGTGCGACGAGCGCCACAGCGAGCCGCCGCTGCCCACGGGCGACATTGGCAAGGCCGCGCCCCCAAAGAACGACACGGTGGGCGCCGCGGCGCCGGGCGCGGTCTCCAGCGTCACGACTATGGACTGACCCGGCGAGGCGTGGCGGGCGCCCGCGCCGGACTTTGGCGCCCCGCCTGCCTCGGCGTGGACCGTCAGGGACGCCGGCTGCGGAGGGCGCGAGGGTATCGTGTTTAGCGCAAAGGCCCCTCCCAGGCTCGGGTACCCCCTGGCCTCCCAGTCCTCCCTAAACTCGTGTATGGTGTCCGCGGGAAGCTCCGAGGACGCCTCTGTCGAGCCCCTGAACGCGTCCCAGAGCAGCTGCGTCCCGCCCGAGACGTCGTCGCCGCGCTCGTCCGTCGAGTCGTGCAGGTCCCACAGCAGGGCGGATATGCGCCCCTCCACGGCGTCGCCGTGCCCAAACGGCAGCGGCCTGCCGCCAAGCGTGTGCAGGCCGGCCTCTATGTCCCATATTGTCCCGCCGCCGCGGTCCACCAGGTGCGAGCCCGGAACCAGCCCGG
>RKSK01000018.1 GCA_007570915.1 Cenarchaeum sp. | reverse complement strand
GGCGCGGCAAACTCTGACCCGTCGTACACCTTGACCTCGGCGTCAAGCGCGCCGTTGATCCTGGCCACGCGCTCGCCGTACCTCCCCGCCAGGGGGTTTGCCTCCATGCGCGCGGCGCCGGGCCCCATGCGCGCGGCGGGCGGCGCGCCGGCATTTAAGACTAGCTAGGGCGCGCGGGGTTGTTGGTGCTCCAGTCGGGACTTTCAGCCGCCGTGCGCGGCGTTTGAACCCGAGATCATCGCCTTGAAAGGGCGATATGCTTGACCGGCCTACACCACTGGAGCCCGCGCGCCCGCGCGAGGCGTCATCTAAAATAGTTTGTCCGCGCGCCCGCGCCCGCTTCCGCCCGCGCGGGGGGACGGCGCGCCCCCGCGCGGCCCATGGGGCTGCCGGGCCAGCAGCGCTCCCTATCGAAGGTTCAGCGGCACGTCGGCGCCGCCAAACGGCTCCTTTATCCTGAACGTATAGTCCCTTGACGCGTCATACTCGAACTGCGACCCGCCGTACCCTATGTTTGGCCCAAAGAGCATGTTGAACTCGCGCGCCTCGCCGGGCCTTATGACGTGCTGGCCGCTCACAAAGTCCGTCGACGCGTACTTGAACGAGCGCGACCCGTCAAACACGTCATAGCTGCACACGGACGGGCTCGTGCACGAGAGGGCCACGTTGCCGTCCCCGCGCTCGTTTGCCGCCAGCATGGTCACGTCGAGTATGGGCTGCTCGCCCTGCATGTAGAACGAGTTGCCCTCTGTGCCGAGGCCTGGGTAATAGTAGGTTATGGGCCCGACCTCGTACGCCGTCGAGGAGCCCTTGTACCACGCGACCTTTATCCTCCACTCGACGTCGTCCTCGCATTCTACCCTGTCGCGCGCCCTCTTTATCTCGGCGCACGCCTCCAGCTCCGCCTGCAGGGCGCCGCCGGGGTCCCCCGGCGCGGGCTCCGCGGCGCCCGTGGCCGCGCCCCCGCCGCCGGCGGGCACGGATATGACGCCGGCCCCTATCAGGTACTGGATCGCCCCGACGAACGTCGCGTCGTCTATGGAGCCCTCCGCCCACCACCCCGCGTTGGACTTTACCCACTCGGGTATCGCGCCCTGCGCGGCGGACGCGATCGGGATCGCGAGCAGCGCGGGCAGGGCGAGGAGGGCGAAAAGGCGCGGCGTCCCCATGGGCGCGCGCGGCCGGGCGGGCCATATTTATGCCATGGGCGCGCGCGCCCCCGTGAAAGGGTTAAATCCGCCCCCCCGCGCGGCGCGCGCGAGGTTGGCGGCCAACGGCGAGCGCGAGGGCGGGCGGCAGGGCCCCCCCGCGCCTAGGCACCACGCGCATGTCGGCTATTCCATGATACTCGTGGCCGCCTCGCTCGCCGTCATTGGCATACTGCACCTCTCCATAGGCGAGGAGGTCCTGTACGCCGACCAGATCCAGCGCGCGCAGACGGCCAACTATGAGGCCTGCGCCGAGTCGGGCTTTGGCGAGGGCTGCGAAAAGTACATGCCCTTTGTCAACTATGAGCGCTGCGTAGCCGATCGCGACCTCGAGAGCCCAGAGTGCCTGAGGTACACGACGTGGGTAGAGTCGGCGATATTCGAGGGGTGCCGCTCGGAGCGCGACACGACTAGCCCCGAGTGCGAGCGGTACGCGGGCCTCTACTAGTAGCCGTTGAGATAGTCCTCCCAGTAGTTTTGCCTTTTCGTCAGGCGGTTCATCTCAAAGAACGCGCCCCCGACGACGCCGGCCTGGTAGAACGTGTAGAGGTAGACCTCGCTGTCAGAGAGGCTGCCCTGCGTGAGGCTGACCGCCAGCATCATCACAAAGATGAACGTGCCGACAAATGTGAACGCCGTGTTGAGCCTGCCGCCGAGCCTGACAATCCTGCGCGTGCCCGCCGCCATTATGCTCACGCTCGAGGCTATGAGAAAGACGGCCCCGCCGTTTGCGCCGACAAACTCGCCGGCCCACGCCACGAGGCCGTCATCGAGTATGGACGTGACGGGCGCGACGCTGCCGCCGTTTATCGCAAAGTTGACCGAGCTGAATATGCCGCCGATGACAAAGACGAACAGAAATGCCTTTGTCACGGCCCGACGAAGCGGGCTGCCGCCGGGATCCCCGCGCATGGCCCTCTCGGTCACCCTCATCCCGTAGACAAAGCCTATGCCCATGACGGGCGCGAACATGGCCGCTATGACGAGGCCCCCGTCGGCGTTGAGGGCCCTTATCGCGGGGTGGAACGCCAGGAACGCGACTATGGCGCTTGCGGCAGAGGCGCCGAGCACGGCGAGGTTCCTGTGCCCCAGCACGCCGCCGCCGGCCTGCCCATCCCACACGGTGGCCATTGGGCGGGCGTCCCCGCGCGGGATTAAAGGCGGGGGAGGCAAATGATTTGTCAATGTTGTCTATAGTCTTTAGCCGGCCAGGCCCGCGGCGGCGGGGTCGGGCGGCTTTATGACCTCGCGCATGACGGCCGTCGCGTACGACCCGCGCCGCAGCGTGACCCTGACCGTGTCGCCCTCGACGGAGGCGGCCAGCGGGAGGGCCATGGCGGCCCTAAACCCGCCGGCGGCGGCGGCCTCCTGCATCCCGCGCACGGCAAAGTCGCGAGGCGAGGCGCCCTCCTCGTGCATGACGCCGGCGACGAGCCGCGCAAACCTCGTCCTGGCGTAGTACGAGTGGCCCACGAGGGGGATCGCCAGCGCGCCGCCCCCGCCGGGCCCGCTGCGGCCGAGCCTCCCGCCCTCCCCATAGCAGACGTCGCCGTAGCGGGCCTCAAGCGGCTCGCCGGAGGCGATCGCCGCGGCCAGCGTGCGGTTGAAGATGTGGGACTGGTGGGCCTGCACGTAGAGGCGCCTGGTGCCCACGGGGACGGTCCGCAGCGCGGCGAGCTCGCCGCCGCCCGAGGCCATCGCCGAGGCCACGCCGCGCTCGATGTCCATGCCGCGCGGCATCTCGCGGGCCATCCTGGCGTACGGGACGCCCTCCCACTCGGGCCCGATCACCTCGGCGACGGCCCGCGCCCAGTCGCCGGCGACAATCGCGCGCCCTATGAGGTGCGTGACGGGCCGCGCCCCGCCAAACCTCTGGTAGGCGTAATAGTTTGGCACGCCGTCCCACTCGGCAAAGCCGCCAAGCGTGCCGTCGTGGCCGCGGACCACGATGGCAAAGGCGTTGGCCTCCATGTCCCCGCCGCTGAGGGGGCGCGGCGCGCGGCCCACGGGCGCGAGCGAGACGCCGCGGCCCGAGTACGCCTCTAGGGGCGCGGACCTCGACGTCGCGCAGACGTACTGCTCTGTCACCGCGCGCGCGTCCTTGAGGCCCAGGGCCTTTAGCCTCATGCCCGTGGCGCGCCGGACCGCCTGGAGCGCATGCGGCGTGTCGATTCCGGACTTTTTCATCACAAAGACGGCATACCCCGAGTCGCCCCGCGCCGAGGCCGCCGCCCCCTCGCGCAGGACCTCGGAGACCGCAAAGTCCCCGGCGCTCTGCTTTATCGCCCCGCCGCACCCGGCAAAGGACGTGGCATAGCCGCCCATGCCGATCTCGCGGTCAAGGCTTGGCGTCACGGCGAGCCCGCGCCGTCGCCGGGCGGCTCTACTATGATCTCTATGGACTCGCCCGCCTCCTCGCTTGGCGGCTCGACGACGATCTCGATCGGCTCGCCCGCCTCCTCGCTTGGCGGCTCGACGACGATCTCGATCGGCTCGCCCGCCTCCTCGCCTGGCGGCTCGACGACGATCTCGATCGGCTCGCCCGCCTCCTCGCCTGGCGGCTC
>RKSK01000104.1 GCA_007570915.1 Cenarchaeum sp. | reverse complement strand
GCCCCAATCCCACAGATCCCAAATGTGGGAACCTGGGAGCCGCCTGGTGCGGCGTCCTCCTCGGCGGCCTCAGCCGCGGCTGGACGCCAAGTTCGGCGCACGCCTCCAGCAGGACGGTCGTCTTGAGCGACGCCGCCGGGATGCGGCGGCTGTCGCAGGCCACCCGCCTGCCCGGGTGCAGCATGGTCCACGCGTTGTGCACCATGAGCAACACAACAAAGCAGAAGATCCTGACGTTCTCGTCGCGGCCCGACGTGCGCATGCGCGTCTGCCTTGGCATCTTGTGGCAGTTACCGGTCCCCCACCTGCGCGGGCACGGCTCGTCCGGGCCGGCCGGCGGCATGTTGGTGGCAAACGCGATGTGTGGCCCCTCCGACCCCCTGCCCTTGCGCCTTTTCCCCTTCCTTATGACCATCGCGTTCGGCGCCTCCCTCCCGCGCCCGTCGGAGATGCGCATCCGGGACACGGCCCCGCGGCGGCCGGCGGCGAACGCGCGCAGCGCCGCAAGGTCGCGGAGCAGGCCTGCCGTGTGCCTAGCGTTCCTTCTTGCCGGCGCCATGCCGTCGCCGGTTACCTCCGTGATGCCGCCTGCAATCTTGCCCAGCATGCCGCCTCCCGCCAGCACGTCCCTGGTTCCCAGGCAGTCGCGTCGCCCCGCGGGCGCGCCCGCCAAAACCCGCCTATAGGTCAGTTTGAGCCGCACGAGGCCGGCACGGGGGCCCTAGGGGCAGGCATGTGGGTTGACTGGGATCCCCCATAGATCTGTTTGGCCCGGATCAGGCGCGGGGCCTACTTTTGGAATGTGTGGTGCCACGCGCCGGCCTGCGCCTCGCCATGCGATCCTGGTCGCGCATCAAGTCGTTGGCCTCGTGGCGCATGGCCGCGGGATTGCGCACCGGCTGGCACGTCCCGTTCGGCGCGAACATGCGCACGCGGCGCCCGGCGTTGAGCATGTGCGTCACGTGGCGCCAGTCACAGTAGCACATCCCGCTGCCGTGGCCGGCGATGAGCGGGCAGGGGGAGGGCCAGCCGGCGTTGGCCTCGGCGCAGCGGCCCGGGTTGAGCGGCTCGCCGGTCACGCGCAGGCCGTCTTGCGCTCGCGGGTAAAGCTGGCGCGAACCCCGGTGGCCCCCGCCATACCGGCGCACCCGCCCTGCCGGAGTGGCACAACGCCCTTGACGGCGCTTACGCTGCCCGCGGCGCCGCCTCTAGGGCCGCCACCCTTGCGGTCTCCGCCTCTGCCGCGGCAGCCTTGCGCTCGTACACGTCGAGCATCGCGTCGGCGTACTCGCGCTCCTCCTCTCCCACCATGAGCGGCAGCTCCCGGCCAGTCGGAGGCGCGCCGCGCGCCCTGCGCGCCGTGAGCTCTGCGAGAACCTCGCGGATCGGCACGTCAAGGAGGAGGTGGTCCAGGCCGAGGCGGCGGCATGCCCGGCGGAGGTCGCCCAGGGTCACGCCGTGCTCGTAGAGGCAGTACGGCACGTAGGCGAGGCCGTGTGGAAGGACGAGTCCAAGCAAGCGGCGCAGCCCCCCGCGCGTCAGCTCCACCGTGCCCTGGTTTGCGGTGCGGAGGCGGTGCACTTGTTCACCCGCGGATCGCGGCAGCGGGGGAAACGGCCTGGCAACAGTGCCTGTGGGCAGTGGCCCGCCTGGGGGGTCACCCCTAGCGGCCGCCCTTGCCGCAGCCATGGCCTCGGCGTCGGCCACGCGCCTCTCGTACGCGTCGAGCATCGCGTCGGCGAGCTCGCGGTCCCCCTCGCCGTTCACGGCAAACGGCAGCTCGCGTGCAGTCGGAGGCGCGCCGCGCGCCCTGCGCGCCTCTAGTTCAGCCCCTATCTCGGCGTCGGTGATGTCAAAGAGCAGATGGTCAAGGCCAAAGTGGCGGCACGCGTCCAAAAAGTCGTTTGCGCTCAGCATGGCGTACGAGAGCGTGTGGAACAGCGTGTCCAGGCCGCCGGGCAGGTCAGAGTCGAGCCCCCTTCGAACCATGTCGCGAGTCATATGGCACTCGCGGCCGTAACCCGTGCGTATCGTGTAGGTGCCCCCTGCCATCTCGGCGCGCGCTTGTGGTTGGGGGTATAAAAGCCCTACAGCAGGTACTCGATGGGCACGACGGGGATCCCCGTGCGCTCCAGCCTATGGAGGTCGTGGGGGCTCTGGTCGCCCACCGCGGCGACGGCGCAGATGGCAGCGGAGGAACCGCGAGGCCACATCCTGTCAAAGTGCGCCTGTGCCTCGTCGGCGTGCAGTAGCTTGGACGCCCTGTCCGCCCTTTCCTCCTTGGGCTTCAGGCTTAGCGCGTCGGCGGCCAGGGAGTAAAGCGCAGGCCGCGCGCCCAGGCCTCGGGCGAGCGCGGCGTCCAGCACTGCAATGACGTGGGGGACGCTGCGCTGGCGGGTGTGACGAAGCGCGAACTTTAGCGCCACCCGCGGAACCGTGGTAAACGAGACGATCCCGTAGGACTCTCCAGGCCCGGCCCTTTCCGCGCATGCGCCCTCGAACTCGTCCGTGCCCAGCCCGCGGCAAAGCCAGTCCGCGCCGTTGAACTCGCGCTCGTTGGTAGCGTTGATCTCGTCCTCGATCTTGCGTATGCTGCGCAGCCTAGCGCGGGTCGCGCCGGCAGAGTGGCCGAGGGCGATGTCCCATGCCATAGCGTACGTGGGTCGCGCCGTGAGCGCCGTGAGAAGCAGGTCACTGTCATCTGAGCCTCCCGGGTCGATTCCCAGCATCATGGCGAGGCGCGCGAGATCCCCGGCAGGGCAGGACGCGGCGATTGCGTCCAAGTCGGCGCCACTGTCCAGCCAGTCCACGTGTTCTTTGATCTCGGCCTGCATCCCATCGAGACGCGCAGCGAGCACGGCTCCCCTGGCACCCTGAGCGCGACAGCCCCGGCAGAGGCGCCTGGCCGACTCGTCCATTCGAGGCGCGGGGATTCCCGCAGCGTCCCATGGCAGCGCCGTGACCATCGCGCGGGGCCGCAGGAAGCCGCTATTTAGCGTGTCGGCAGGCCGCGGCGGTGCTGTATGGCCAGACTGGCAAGCAAAAGTTCATGGGCAAGCGCCGGACCGTGGATGGCCTATAGCTCCCCTGGGCCGCATGTCAGCAAGGCATGGCACATGCCGGGTATGCGCGCGTAAACAAGGCAGGCAAAAATCCACCAAAGCCTTTTGCTCGCCGGCATAGGCACGAATATGGGCGCGCTTGGCCAAAATTGGGCAAAATCGGCTCTACTTGCGCCGTGACTATACCGACGAGCAAAAGTTCGTGCCGCTTTTTTGCCCGCCCTCCGCACGGGCGCGCCCTGCGATCCGGGATTTGTGCGGCTGACCAGGTTTTGCCGACCGCCTAGCCATGTTGATCGCCGCGTCTCGCGCGCGGGGCATGGACAGCCGTGAGGGGGAAGACCCCCCACAGGGCGCCCGGGGGGAGGGAGCCGTGCGCGTGCGCGGCCGCGTGGTTCCCGTGTGCCCCGTACCGGGGCTGGAAATGCCGCGCAAGGCGGCCTCCAGGATCCTGCGGAGGCGCCCGGGGCGGCTCCGCAAGCGGCTCAAGCGGCACGGGGAGGGCGGCCTCGCCGGCCTCCCGGACCTCCGCCGGCCCGGGCGCCCGCCGAGCGTGCCGCGCGCCATGCCCCTAAAGACAGTGGGGAAGGCAAGCCTGTCGCCCGTCATGCCCGAGACGGTGCGGCTCATGATCGCCGACGCCTCCGGCGCGGTTCCCCACGTCGCCAGCGTCCGCAGGCCCGTGCGCGACGCCGTGCTTTCGAAGGGCGGCGCGCCCCGGCCGCGCGA
>RKSK01000012.1 GCA_007570915.1 Cenarchaeum sp. | reverse complement strand
CGGTCCTGCCGCAGGCGCGCAAGATGCTCAGGGACAGCGGCGCGCTCTTTGCCGTGTGCCCCACGGTCAACCAGCTCGAGCGCCTCGTCGCCGAGCTCGTCCAGGGCGAGTTTACCGACATTGAGTGCAGCGAGCACATACTGCGGCCCATAGCGGCCAGGGAGGGCAAGACGAGGCACGCGTTCCAGCCCATCGGGCACACGGCGTACCTCTGCCACGCAAGAAAGGCCCACTTTGGGCGCGCGCGCGCCTCCGCGGCCGCGGGCGGCGCGAAAGGGACTTAACGCCCCCCGCGCGGGGCGGGTCGCCTTGGCGAGGGTGATGACCCCGGACGACGCGCGATCGCGCATGCCGGCGCGCGCCGCCGGGTCGAGGAAGGGCCAGAACGGCAAGGTCCTCGTCGTCGGCGGGGGCGCGTGGTACCACGGTGCGCCGGCACTCGCGTCGCTTGCGGCCCTGCGCGCAGGGTGCGACCTGGTTTACACGGCGGTCCCGCCGCACCACGCCACGGCCGTCAGGTCGCTCTCGCCGTGCCTCATCGTAATCCCGCTCGCCGACCAAAAGCTCACGCGCGGCGCGGCAAGAAAGCTCCTCGGCGCGGTCCCGCCGGGGATTGACTCGGCTGCGATCGGCATGGGCCTTGCCGTCGCCGAGGCCGGAGCGCTCGAGCTCCTGGTCTCCTCGCTCGTCGACGCCGACGTGCGCCTCGTGCTGGACGCCGCCGCGCTCGCCGCGCCGGTCCTGCCGGTCGTCGCGGGCAAGAACTGCGTCCTCACGCCGCACGCCGGCGAGTACGCGCGCCTCTTTGGGGCAGCGCCCCCGGCGGACATCGCCGAGCGGGCCGCCGAGGTGGAGGCCAGGGCGCGCGAGCACTCGGTGGCCATACTGCTAAAGGGCCCGACAGACGTCGTCTCGGACGGCTCGGAGACGCTCCTGTGCGAAAAGCACGCGCCGTGCATGACCGTGGGCGGGACAGGCGACGTGCTCGCCGGCGTGGCCGCCTCGCTGCTGGCGCGCGCGCGCGGCGCGCTGGGGGCCGCCGCCGCCGCGGCCCACGTCAACGCCTCCGCCGGCGGGCGACTGCAGGCGCGCCTGGGCTCGCACATGATCGCCACGGACCTGCTCGACGAGCTGCCCGCGGTGATGGCGCCCCTGGACGCGCCCCCGTAGGCGCGCCACGCGCCTGCCGCCCACGACGCAGCCCGGCCGCCCCGCCCGCGAAGGCCTGCGATCTCCCTGGGCAGGCCGCGTCGACACGCCTGCCGCACGGCAAGGGCCGCGCCCGCGCCCCGGCCGCGGGGGAAACCCCTTTATTGTGCCCCGCGCGGGGCGCGCGCGTGTCCTACATGTATATGCCCGGCGCCACGGCCGTGGGCCTCGGCTTTGCGGGCGGCGTCGCCTTTGCGAGCGAAAAGCGCATCGCCTACGGCAACCTCCTAGTCTCAAAGTCGACCAAAAAGGTCTTCCAGATCACGCCCAGGGTCGGCGCGACGTGCGCGGGCCTCGTGGCGGACATGCAGATACTCTCCCTCCAGATAGCGGCCCTGGCCAGGATACGCGCCATGGAGATACAGCGAGACGTGCCCCCAAACACGGTCGCAAAGATGATGTCAAACATGATGTACGAGAGGAGGTTTTTCCCGCTCCTCACGCAGGTCATAGTCGGCGGCGTCGTCGGCGAGCCCTCGATATACACGCTGGACCCCCTCGGCTCGGTCCTGCCCGACCGCTACGCGGCCGTCGGCACGGGCGCCGAGATGGCCCTCGGCGTGCTCGACCCGCAGTACCGCGACGGCATGGCCGAGGACGACGCCGTCGCGCTCGCCAAAAAGGCGGTCCGCGCGGCCTCTATGCGCGACACGGCCAGCGGCGACGGCATCGACGTCATGGTCGTCGACGCCAACGGCGTGCGCGAGTCCGCCGAGCCGGCCTAGATTGACTTTGCGGCCTCCCAGTGCCTGTCAGAGACGTAGTGCATGTTCCTGACGACCTCGCCGCGCTCCATGCCCTGCATCTCGGCGCTCGCGACGGCGGCCCGCCCGACGGCCAAGAACTTGCCGTGCGCGCCCTCCACAACGCACACAATGTCGCCGGCAGCAAACTCGCCGTGGCCAGTTATCCCCGGCCGCATGAGGTTTGCGCCGTTGCACATGAACCTCACCGCGCCGGCGTCGACGGTCACGGAGGGAAACCTCGCCAGGACCGCGTCCTGGCCCAGGAACGGCAGCAGCGCGCCGCCGGCCTCGAGCACGCGCACGCCGCCAATGTCGTACAGCAGCGCGCCGTCGAGGCGGTAGACGCGCGCGTTGCGCGCCGAGGGCGCCCTGCCGGCGCCCCACTGGGACGCGACCCTGGCAACCAGCGCGGCCGTGTCGCTCTTTGATATCGTGTCGACCCTCATCTCGAGGCCATCTCCCCCCTTATGTCGATCAGGTCGCGCACTATCGAGCTCGCCGTCTCCGTCCCGCCGGCGCCCCTCCCTATGACCGTCTGCGTGCCAGAGTGCTCGGAGACGAAGGATATCCCGTTCAGCGTGCCGTTGACGCAGAGCGGGTCGTCCGTGCGGACCTCGCGCGGGCCCACGCTCAGATCCCCGTCGCACTCGGCTATGAGCTTGACCGCGCTGCCGCCCTCCGCGGCGCGCCGCACGTCCCCGGCGCCCACGCCGCGTATCCCCTCGCGCCTGATCTCGGGCAGCGTCACCTTCATGCCCATGACCCAGTTTGCGAGTATGGTGAGCTTTGCGGCCGCGTCAATGCCGTCGAGGTCAAGGGACTCGTCGGCCTCGACGTATCCGCGCGACCTCGCGTCCTCGAGCGCCTCGCCGGGGGACATCCCGCCTGCCATCCCCGAGAGGATATAGTTTGTCGTGCCGTTGAGTATGCCCCTGAACGAGACTATGCGCTCGCCCCGCAGGCTGTTCTTTGCGTAGTCGAGTATGGGCGTGCCCCCGCCCACGGTCCCGCTGAACTT
Source organism: Cenarchaeum sp. (assembly GCA_007570915.1). Classification (GTDB taxonomy): domain Archaea; phylum Thermoproteota; class Nitrososphaeria; order Nitrososphaerales; family Nitrosopumilaceae; genus JAHRAL01. Next base: position 5,250 of record RKSK01000012.1, on the reverse strand, counting down.
GAGCGAGACGCAGTTGTGCGCGGCGAGCTCCATGAGCGACGGGAAGGCCAGCGCGAGGGGCCCCTTGTTCGCCGAGACGACGTGCATGCCGCGCGCCATCGCCGACGTGACGTGCGACATGCCCGGCTCGGCGTCCTCGTAGCCGCTGGCAGTCGTCTCTACGAGGACGTCGGCGTCGGACTCGGCGATAAGCTCGGCGCCGGTCATGCCTGCCCTGCCCCCGCAGGCCGCGACGGACCTGCCGCCGGCCTTTGCGGCCACGAGGTCGGCCGCGCGCAGGCCGGACGGGTCTGACGCCGCGCCGCCGCTGTCGGCGACGCCGACTATGCGCGGCTTTAGGCCAAACCTGGCGTAAAGGTCATCGGCCCTTGACTCAAAGAGCCTCGCGAGCCCCTGCCCGACGGCGCCAAAGCCGCACAGTACCACGCGCACGGCTGCGGCGCGGCGGCCAGCCGTTAATTAAGATTGGCGCTGCCCGGCGCGCCGGCCCTCCTGAGCCTAAGCGAGGCCGAGTTTATGCAGTAGCGCAGGCCCGTCGGCGCCGGCCCGTCGTCAAAGACGTGGCCGAGGTGCGCGCCGCACCCGCCGCACGAGACCTCGGTCCGCAGCATTCCGTGGCTTGCGTCCTCGGAGCTCGCCACGCGCGCCCCCTCGAAGGGACGGAAAAAGCTGGGCCAGCCGGTCCCAGAGTCGAACTTTGCGCCAGAGTCGAACAGCGCCTCGCCGCAGCACGCGCACGCGTACGTCCCCTCGTCGTGGCAGTCGTGGTACTCGCCAGAAAAGGGCGGCTCGGTCTGGCCCCCAAAGCAGACGGCGTACGCCTCCGGGCCCAGCGCGCGCTTTTTCTCCTCGAGCTCGGCGGCGTCCACGCCGCGCCGGCCGCGCGCGCGAATATTTAGCGCTTTGCGGCGCGCCGGCGCCCCCGCGCGGCCCTCTTTTCGGAGGCGAGGCGCCCGGAGGCGCCGTCTCCCATGTCGGCAAACCTCACGATGCGCGAGAGCACGGGGTGCCTCGCGCGGATCTGCTCTAGCATCGACTGCGCGGCCCTGCGGTAGTCTGCGTGGCCCTGCGGCGCGGTCCGCAGCTCTATGAGGTGGCACGCCTCGCGCAGGTTGAGGCGCATAAAGTACTGGTAGCGGTACGCCATGTTCACGACATACTGCGCGCGCGCGGCGCTCCTGCGCGCAATCCGCGCGTGCGCGTCCCTCGAGGCCTCCATGCACGCCCTGTACGCGTCGGCCATGCCGATCTCGGCAAACTCGGCGGGCATGTCATAGCCGAGGGCTGTCCCGAGCGCCTTTCTCTGCATGGTGAGCAGGCGGTGGCGGTGGAGGTCGCGGAACATGCCATAGTTGGTCACCATCTCAAACGAGTACCCGACGAGCTCAAAGGCCCTCGGGGGCCGGTGGCGCCGGTTCTTCCGCAGCGACGCGACGTCGCCTATGGCGCGGGCCCTGGCGCGCGGGCCCATGCGCGAGGCGGCCCGCACGAGGGCCGCGTGCGGCAGCGCGCTCTGCTCGTACGCGAGGCCGGCGATGACCCGCGAGAGCGCGCGCGCCTCGGGCTCGCACTCGGCGAGGCGCACGCCCGCGCGCGCCTGCCCGCGCGCGCCGGCCACGCGCGGCGCGTGGCGCGCGAGCGCCGCGAGGTACCTCTGGTGCGCGATCCCGTGCCTCCCGGACGAGCGCCTCACAAACGCGCCCATCGTGGGCTCCACCTCCGACCTTATGGCCTCGCCGAGCTCGCGCTCCTCGCGCAGGCCCGAGGAGAGGAGGACGTTTATGAGGTACTCGAAGGCCCTGCCGTTCCCGGCGATCCCGACGTTGGTCAGCGCCGACGCCGGGAGCAGGCCGCGCAGCATGTCAAGGGCCTTCGCCCTCGTGGAAGACTTCCACGCGGCCTCTGCGGAGCGGATGTCGGCGGCCGATGACAGCCTCGCAAACGGCACCTCGCTCCCCCCCTTGGAGTCCGTGAACGCAAGCGACCCTATGGGCATGCGCTCGCGCACCAGGGCAAGCATCGGCCCAAGCGCGCGCGAGTACACGTCAAAGGCCATGTTGCACGCGCCCACGTACGCGTCGGCGTGGGACGATCCCATGATCTCCGGCTCGCGGCAAAACATGTACTCGCCGCCGGGCTTCTTGTCCCACGCGACATAGCGAGAGGACTTTTCAAGGTATGACAGGCCGATGCGCCTGTCCTCGACCTTTTTTACGGCAATGTTGGAGATTCCCTCGACTGCGACCTGTGCAAACCCCAGCTCGGCTATCGAGTCGTCTCCGTACTCGCCCAGGACCCTGGCGTAAAACTCCTCCCCGCGCGAGGCGTTGGGGGCAAACTCGTCAAGAAAGACGCGCCTCATGCCCTTTTCGGTGCGGCTGTACCTCGACATGAGCGCGCCGCGGTCCACCTGCCGCGGCGTCGTTATCTCGAACACGGACCCGTCGGCGTTGCTAAAGTGGCCCTCGAGCGCGCGCCGCTCGGCACGCGATGGGCCTCCACGCGCGCGCCGCGGCGCGCTAGCCATCGCCGTTCCTGTTTCCGATCTGGATGAGGTCCGGGCCGGGCTGCGCGCCGGCGCCCCTGGCCTGCCACCTCTGCAGGACGGCCTTGAGGGCCTCGGCGTCCTCCTCGCTCTCGGTGTACATGAGGGCCGTCACCCACCTCCCGCCGCCGGCGCGCCCGCCCACGGAGTTCATCCAAAACCTCCCCGGAAGCGTCGACATGGCGCGGCCCCCTGTGTCCCTGGACATGTCCGTCCACCTCTTTGCCACGAACTGCATGACCTGCGCCAGGCCCTCCTTGGTGAGCACGGCGGCGCTGCCTGCAGGCCGGGATTTTAAAATTTCGCGGCTCGCGGGGCGGCCATGCGCCTAAACCTTTAAATCCGGCGCGCTTGCCCGTCGCGCCGTGCGCTCTGCGTGCGTGGTGGCAATTGCCACACTCGTTGCGTTCCTTGCCCCCCCGGCGGCGCTCCCTCAGTTTGCCATGAACGATGATGCCGGGGCGCCCATGCCTCCCGCGGGCGGGCATCCACAGTCTGCGGTGGACGAGGAGATTGGGGAGCCCGGCGCCCCCCCCGGCGGGATAGTCCCGGAGGATCCAGAGGTCGGCCACGTGGCAATAGTCAACGAGCTGATGGGCGCCCACAAGGATCTCACCGACATAATGGAGGCGCAGTCGGCAGGCGATTACTCGACGCCTGACTTTCCGTTTGTGATGACATATGTGGACGAAGGGAACGAGGAGCTCGTCGTGGTCATGCACGCCATGGCTGCGCTTGCGGATCTAGAGTACGACGAGAGTGACCTCCACGTGGCGCTGGACACAGACGTGGAGATTGAGATACGGTATGGCGTGTTTGAGCTTGACGCTACTCAGGTTCAGATAGAGTCATGGAAGCAGTACTATCAAAGCAATTGCGTGCCGACACACCGTCCTGGCTACCAGGCGGCATGCGCCATATTTGAGAGGAACCTGCGCGAGAACGGGGTGGATCCGTCCACGCTAGGCGCCACGACGCCGACGACGCCTACAGCGCTGTCGTCTGCAGACCCGTGCCTGCAAAGCAGCTCCTCGCTCACTTGCCATTACTACACCCTATACAAGAACAGGTGCGTGCCGACGGCGACGACTAGTCGGTGCACGACGTACTCCACATACATCACGACCAACGGGTACGCCCTGCCGACGTCTGCCTCGCCCATGCCGGCTCCAGACCCCGCGCCGGCTCCAGCCCCGAGGCCATCGCCGGGCTCGGGCGCCGCGATCTTCACCGACAACTTTGAGTCTGGCCTTGCGTCAAAGTGGGTCGAGTCCGGCGAGCCGGACTGGCGCGCCGGGGCACCAGACGAGGCCAACATTGCGTCGCACCCGTCCTCCAACAGGGTGGCCGGGGCGAGCAACTGCGACACTGGCTGCACGCTCACGATGCGCAGCTCTGTAAACCTGTCGAGCCACTCGAGCGCCACGCTCGAGTTCTGGAGGTTTGTAGACAACTCGATGGACCGCGGCGAGCACCTCAAGGTCCAGGTCTACAGCAACGGCAGGTGGACGACGACCCACACGTGGGGGGGAGACAACGGTGATGACGACCGCTGGCACATGGAGTCGTACAGCCTCGCGTCCCACCTGGCAAGCGACTTTCAGGTGCGCTTTGTCGCGCTGATGAGCAGCTCGAGCGAGTTTGTGGCCATAGATGACGTGACGATCAAGGGCACGCTGCGCGCGTCGTCGGACACGGTTCCGCCCGTGGTGACGGTGCCCTCCGACATGACGCGCACGGCTCAGTCGACCTCCGGCGTCGCCGTGACCTACACTGCCACGGCGCGCGACGCCGTTGACGGGGCGCTGACGCCGACGTGCCTGCCCGCCAGCGGGAGCACCTTCCGCGTGGGAACGACGACGGTGCGCTGCACGGCGACGGACGCGGCGCGCAACACGGGCAGCGCGTCGTTCAGGGTGACCGTCAGGACCTCCGACACGGCCGCGCCGGTGCTATCGCTGCCCCCCGACTTCACCCGCGCCGCTACATCGGCCGACGGCGCGTACATAACCTACACGGCGACTGCTCGCGACGCCGTAGACGGGGCCGTCACACCCTCGTGCTGGCCCTCCAGCGGCGGCAGGTTCTTTGTCGGCGAGACGACGGCCCGGTGCTCGGCGAGGGACTCGTCGGGCAACGTGGCCCGCGCGTCGTTCAGGGTGACAGTCACGCCGTTCTCGCCGGCGCCGGCGCCGGGCTCCGTCGTCCTCTCGGAGGGCTTTGAGGGCGGCCTCTCGCGCTGGGTCGAGTCCGGCGAGCCGGACTGGCGGACCGGCCAGCACGAGGAGTCGTACAACCCGGACGGCACGCGCACGGGCACGACTGCCAACATGGTCGCCACGGCAGACGACTGCGACACAGGCTGCACGCTCACGCTGGCCAGGGCACTGGACCTCTCGGGGCGCACGGGCGCGACGCTCACGTTCTCCCGGTTCGTCGACCGCTCGATAGACCCCGGCGAGTACCTCAGGGTCCAGGCCCACAAGGGCGGGTCGTGGTCCACGATATACTCGTGGGGCGCCGGCTCCGGCGACGACGACAGGTGGCACCACGAGTCGTACAGCCTCTCGTCGTACCTCGTGTCGGACTTCAAGGTCAGGTTTGTAGCCAAGATGAGCTCGTCCGGCGAGGAGGCCGCCGTGGACAACGTGGAGGTCAGGGCGACGGGGGGCGCGCCGGCGGACACCGTCGCCCCCGCCGTCACG
>RKSK01000052.1 GCA_007570915.1 Cenarchaeum sp. | reverse complement strand
AAAGACCTCGGCCAGCAGGCCCACCCACTCGCTCTCGGCTGACTTCATTCCCGCGCGGCGCGCGGCACGGCACTTAAGAGTGTGCGCACGGCGGCGCGCCCCCGAAGTGCCCCGCAAGCGCGGTGAGGCCGGAGGGAGGGCGCCCGGCAACCTGGGGCGCCAACGCGGGGAACGGCCCCGCTAGGCCTTGGGCGACCCGTCGGAGGCTCGCACAGGGCTTACCGCGCCGGCACGTGCCCGGCTCTCGTAACCCGCCCGCATGCGCATCCTGCTTGTGGGGGCCGGCCACCGCCTGTCCCCCCAGAACAGGGATGCGGCTCCACGCCGTGGATCGCCTGGCATGCTTTTGGCTAGGAGACGCCGGCCGCGCGTCGTGCGTCCCGGCATGCTGCGATCGTGCGCCCCGGTGCTTTTCACGCCGCGCCGGCCGTGCTGCCTGACGTTATCACGACCACAATCGTGACCATGCTGGCAATTGCAGTTGATGTGAGACCTGCCACAAGAAGTCTCTGTCCCATTAGCGCCTTTGGCCCCATATTTTTAATCACCTTTTCCCTGTTTCTTATGGCATGGGCATATGACTTGCACATGTTCTCGTACATCACTGAATCCTCCGCCAGCGCTATCTTTTGGAACCCCTCTTCGTCCAGGGCGTCTTCGACCATGATCAGGCTAGAGCTAAATGGGCTCTTGATCTCCACCACGCTTAGGGCCGACACGGAATAGTATGCGGCACACAGCAGGCTGCCAAACCCGCCCACGCCAAACAACGCCACCGGCAACATCATCTGGCTTTCCCTCAGGTGGTGGATGACCATGTCTGTGGTGCCACCCGCGTTTAGGATCCACGCAAAGCCGCCCAACCCGCAATCATGACCCCCAGAACTATCGCGCTTGCGGCCAGCGTCGACTTTGCCCGCGTGACAATCCCGCCTATCACCCAGTCATACTCCTGAAGGCCTATTCGGAGCATAACTGCCAGGATTCGCGCCCCGGCGCCGACACAATTTTACATGGCCCCCCGGCGCGCGGCCCCATGAGGGCCGCCCCGATCGCGCTCGCCGTAACCCTGGCCCTCCTTGTGCCTGTCGCGCATGCGCAGATAATCTCGCCCGGCGAGGGCGGCCCGCCCGCGCCGCGCCAGCCCTCGCCGCCGAGCCTCGTCCCGGGCCCCGTTGAGCGCGAGTCGCCGACGCTGCCGGTGCCCTCGCCGCAGGGGGGCGCGCGCGCCGCAGACGCCGCGCCGGGCCTGTGGGTCTCGCACGACAGAATGCCGACTGCGCGCTCGGAGACGGCCGTCGTGGCGGTCGGCACGACCGTCTATGCCATAGCCGGCCTTGACGCCTCGGGCGGCCCCATAAGCTCGCTAGAGGCGTACGACACGCTCACCGGCACGTGGGCCGAGCTCGCCCCGATGCCCGAGCGCCTCCACCACGTCGCCGCGGCGACTGACGGCGAGGCGATATACGTCATGGGCGGCTTTTCGGTGTTTGGCTCCCCGTCATCGTCGCTGCACGTCTATGACCCCGCGTCTGACACGTGGTCGGAGGGCCCGCGAATGCCGACGGCGCGAGGCGGCCTCGCGGCGGCCTTTGACGGGGAGCGCGTCTACGCGCTGGGCGGCGCGGCGCACGGGCGCGCGCTTGGCACGGCCGAGGCCTATGACCCCGCGGCGCGCGAGTGGGAAAAGCTGCCGCGCATGCCGACTGCGCGCGACCACCTCGCCGCCGCGGCGCTTGACGGCAGGGTGCACGCCATGGGCGGGCGCAACATTTTGCTCTCGGCCAACACCGGCGCGCATGAGGCCTATGACCCCGCCACGCGCGAGTGGGCGGGGCTCGAGGCCCTGCCCACGCCGCGCGGCGGCCTTGCCGCCGTCACAATGGGCGGCAGCATATTTGTCCTCGGCGGCGAGCACTCGTACGGGACCTTTGCCGAGAACGAGCACTATGTGCCCGGCGCCGGCTGGCTCGAGGCCGAGCCGATGCCGACTGCGCGCCACGGCCTCGGCGCGGCGGCGGCCGGCGAGCGCATATACGCCGTCGCCGGCGGAATCGTGCCCGGCGGAGGCGTGAGCTCGCTTGTCGAGTCGTACCGCGACCCCGTGCACGTCCCCGAGTTTGGCGCAGCGGCCGTAGCCGCGATGGCCGCGGCGACGGCGGCCGCCGCGGGCCTCGGCGCGCTCACTCGCCGAGCAGCCGCATGACCTTGCCGGGGATGTCGCCCAGCCTGCTGACGGCAAGGGCCCTCTCATAGCCGAGGCCCGCGAGGTTGGACGCGATGGCCGTCGCGCGCACGCTGTCCGGGCCCAGGCCCAGCGCGGCCATCCTCGTGCCGCCCGAGCGCGCGCGCATGACGGCCTCGCGCACGGCGCCGGCGTTGGAGGGCTCGCCGTCGGTCATCGTCAGCAGCGTGCGCGGCCGCTCGGAGGCGATGACGGGGCCCATCGCCGCGTACACCTCGTCAAGCGGCGTGGACCCGTTGGCGGCGATCTGCGCGAGGCGCCTCGCGCACGCCGGCCCCCACCCCTGCGCGGCGCGCTTTACCTCCCAGCACGTCACGGACCGCTCGGACGTGCTAAACGCGTACACGGAAAACCGCGCGCGGACCACCGCGAGGACCTCGCAGAGCGCGATCGCGGCCTTTTTGTAGGCGACCTGCGAGGGCGCGACGCTCGAGGAGTGGTCCAGGAGCATCATGATATCTGCGTCAATCTCGCGCCTCTCGTCGAGCAAAAACGCCGCGCGCGACGAGCCGGACTCGGCGTACGCCTCGGCGTCGAGCTCGTCGCCGGAGGGCCCGTGCGCCTCTGACCAGCGCGACTGCCAGTCGCGAAACCTCGTCTTGAGGCGCGCGATGAGGTCGCGGTCGTATATGGCCGACTCGTCGACGTCCTCGAGCGGCGGCACGCGCAGGCCCGCCATGACCCTCCCCGCGCCGCCGCCGGCCCTTGCGCGGACCGACTCGTACTCGCCTAGCACGTCGTCGTCGGGGACCGCGGCCCTGCGCGAGGGCACGGCGGCCCCCATGGCGGCCTCGACGCGCGCGATCGACCTGGCAATGTCGTCCTCGCCGAGCGGCATGTCCGGCCTCGACCACGGGAACGCCACGGGAATGCCGGCGAGCGGGTCCAGCCCGAGCGCGGAGAGTATGGACGGCACGGCGGCCTCCAGCGCGCCGCCCTCGCCGCCGAGCGCGGCCTCGACGGCGCCGGCCCCGATGCGCGCGGCCCGCCGCGCCGCGTCAAGCTGCCCCGCCGACGCGTCGCCCTTTGTGCCGCCGAAGAGGAACTCCTGCAGGAACGCCTCGGCGGCGCGCGGCCTGCCGTGGACCTCGTTGAGCAGCGGCCTGTACAGCCACTGGAAGGCGTGGTTGAATATGACCTCGCCGGCCATGCCGCGCCACTCGGCTAGGCCGGCGATCTCGGTCCGGCGGACCTCTAGCGCGTTGAGCACAAAGCCAAAGGCGTGGTCGCCGCTCATCTCCGGCCCGCCGTGGCGCCTCCTCATCGCCGCGTGCCAGACGTTGGCGCGGACCTGCCTGTACCTGTCGAGGCCGGATCCCGAGAGCGACCCCATCGGCGCCACGCGCATGGGTCCGCGCGCGCGCCACGGCCCGCGCGCAAACGAGACCGTCGCGCCGGCGTCGCCGGACCAGCAGCGCGCCAGGAACGTCGCGACCTCGGCCACGCGCGCGGCGCCCTCGCCGGCCACGGCCTACTGGCCCCCAAACATCGACGTGATGATGCCGGCGACCTTTTTGTGCTCAATCTCGCCCCACTGCGCGTACACGTTGCCAAAGACCGTCGTCGCCGCCTCGCGCGCGGCCAGCCCGGCCCCGACGAGCCTCGCGTAGGCTATCGTCTCGCGCATGCTCGGCGCGTAGGCGAGCTCCTCGACGGCCGCGGCCCCGCGCAGCGCGTCGGCTAGGCGTATCCCCGCCTCGAGGTCGGCCCCGCCGCACGCGGCCCCGGCGTGCCTGCGGACGATCTCGGCCTCGGTCTCGGCCGGCGGGTACTCGAGGCGTATCCTCGCCGGAAAGCGGCTGAGCAGCTGCGGCGGGAGCTCCTTTGTGCCTGCGTGCGAGAGGGGGTTTATCGTCGCCACGGCGTACCACCCGTCGGCGGCCGCGACGGTCTCGCCGGCGGACTCCTTCAGGACGAGCTCGCGGCGGTCGTCGAGGGCCTCGTCGAGCCTCAGCAGCACGTCGGCCTCGGCGGCGTTGAGCTCGTCGAGGTACATGACCCCGCCGCGCCTCATGGACCGCACGAGTATGCCCTCCGTGAACGCGACGCTGCCGCCCTCGAGAGTCTTTGTCCCGACGAGGTGGCCCTCGCGCGTGCGCAGGCTAAAGTTGGCCGACTCGATCGGCAGGCCGCGCGAGGCGGCGAACTCGCGCACGAGCGTCGTCTTGCCGGTCCCCTTGGGGCCTATGACGAGGGCGAATATGCCGGCGTCGTGCGCGCGGCCCAGGGCCTCGAGCGAGCCGTTCCAGTCAAGGTACCCCGCGCCGGCCATCCGCGCCAGCGCGCGGCGGCGGGCAATTAAACCTTGTATGGCCCCGCGCGCTAGGAGTAGCGCGCCATCGCCGCGCCGGCGCCCTCGAGTATGCCGTGGAGGCGGCGCCTCCACTCGGCAAAGCCGCCGGGCGACTCGGGGAACGCGCGGTAGTGGGCCGTGAGGAGGCGGTTCTGCGCCGTCGTCGCGCGCAGGCCGCCGGCGAGCCTCCTGTTCAGCGCGCCCCTGAAGAGCATGCCTAGCCTCCCGACGCCGCCAAAGTCGGGGTGCTCGCCCCTCGATATCGACTCGACGTCCATCCTGCCCAAAAAGTGCC
>RKSK01000175.1 GCA_007570915.1 Cenarchaeum sp. | reverse complement strand
GCTGCCGCAGTACGCCGGACTCCCTGAGGGCGCGCGTGCGCTCGATCACCTCGCGCTCGGGCAGGCCGACCCTCGAGGCGACCTCGGCGAAGGGCCGCGGCGCTAGCGGGAAGGAGCGCTGCAGCACGTCGAGTATCTGCGCGTCCGGCCCTGATATTCCCGCCATTGCGGGCCCGCGCGCGGCGGTTTTGTTAAAAACCTAGCGCGCCCGCGGGCGAGCCTGCTGGGATCGGGCTTGTCAAAGGCGCGCCGCGCGCGCAACCGGGAGGAACTCGCGCTGCGCCGGGGCGCCATGCCATAGGGGCTGGGGGGCGGCGCTACCGCGCTTAGCGGTCACGCTTTCTGGCCCGCACGCTCTTGAACGTGTCTCCGCACTTGGCCATGGCAATCCTTGACCTGGTGCCGTCGGGGTTCCTTACCGAGTTGTAAAAGACCCATCTTGATGCGATATGGTGCGCCTGCGCCACGACAATTAGGTGGATCTCATATTTTCCGCGGTAGGAATACCGTGACAGGAGGTCCAGCGCAACGTCCCTGCCGGCTAGGAGCTGCCTGACGACCTGCGTGCTGTTGTACCTGCTGCTCTTGAGCTCAATCACGGCCACATGCAATATGCCATCATACTCTATCAGCAGGCAGTCGTTAATTTTTCCGCCCCTGAGATGCTTGGCTGTGAGCGAACCGTGCCTCAGCAGCATCTCACAGTCGAGGATCACGCTGGGGACGCCGTGAGTGGCGCACAGCTCGCATTTGCCTGACCTGCCTCCGGACTTGCACCTTTTTATCGTGTACACGTGCCAGTCCCTCTTGATGCGCCCTACGAGCATCACGCATCCCCGATTATGCGGTCTATGCGGAACTCCTTGTCATACATGGAGTCCATCACGCGACCAAACTCGTCTTGGGATATTCCAACAACGGGCGTGTGCTCAATCTCGTGAATGCCATATCCGCCACCCGCAGATTTTTTGAACATGTATGGGGCCACGTCTCCGACGTCAAGGCAGTCGCCCTCGCCATACCCGAGCTTTTTTCTCTCCCCTGCGGGAATCTGGCTCATCCTGACAAACATGCTTAGCTGCTCTAAAAAGTACACGCCATGCGTGATTAGGAGCACATGCACGCCGCTGTTGACTAGCCGCACTATGTGCTTTGCTAGCCTGGCCTGATTTGCAGGATGCAGGTGCGCCTCGGGCTCCTCAAGAATGAGCACGTCTGCTTGGGGCATTCTGCCCTGTAGGAAAAGCTGGAGGGGCACCGTCTCTGTCATGCCAGACGACATCAAGTTTAGCGGCACGCCCGCGCCCCTTGTCTTGTAAATTATCCGCGGCAGGCCTATCTTGGGCCTCTGCACCTCTAGGCTCCCACCAAACAAATCCCTGAACACCTCCTGCCCATTTTTGCCGTTGGTTTGGGGTCTGTGTTCTCCCATCTGGACGAGCGACTCTAAGTAGTCGGACACGACTCTGGGGACAGGCCCGCGGGGCAGCTCTGTTCCCGGATAGCTTGAGCTTTTTACCATGCCTGACACTATGTGGTCACGGGCAGACAAGATTCCCGATCGGGCGGCTGGGAGATAGCAAGACTTGGGAAGGTACATACTCGCACACTCAATTCTCTTTATTAGGTGCAATAGCCAATATAGCCCAGAATTACTCTCCAGTTTTAGGTGGCGTGACACTATGTCGATGTGTCTTTGCACGCTCTTGTCAATAAGCATAGGATCTATGTGCCTGCCAAAGGTTTTTTCGTTAGTTTCATAAATTGACACCGCTCCCTGGTCATTTTTGATGGAATATGCGATGTCCATATGGCACATTTCAGTATGTGGGGCACCAGCTTTGTTTATTGTTATATTGCTGCCCACGTGGTATCTGATTTTGATCGTAGAGCGCTCTTGGCCTATGCGAACTAGTTCTTTTAGGTTTGTGCCAAAATTACTCTTGATTGCCCCTGTAACGCTGTCCTTAAAATGCAGCTCATGCACTAGTTCTTGCACTTTATTTGTGTACTTTTTGGGCATCATGCCTCCGGAATCGGTTGCAGACGCAATCATCTTTTCCATGCCATGTACAAGGGACATAAACTTCTGTTCCTTAAGTTTGCGCCTGATCCACTTGATATAGTCAAATGGGCGCTCGTACTCGCCTCGCGGCGACATGACGGAATGCGCAAGCATTGCCGCAAACGTCTTACCAGAATTGTTCGGCCCGACAAAGACCGTGAGGGGCTTTAGCTTGAACTTGCCCTTTGAGATCGGCCCAAAGTTCTTGATCTCGATAGGTCGCTGCCCCCGTGCGAGAGGGCGACTTGCGCCAGCTTTTTGCCGTACGCGACCCAGTAGACCGATATGTTGTCGATCGCGCCGGCGAGCATGAGGCGCGAGGCGGCGATCACGCGCAGGTCGTATATCGACGAGCACTCGGACGTCACGGCCCCCTCTCGCACAAGCTCCGTGTTCTCCAGGCTGAACTTTAGCGGTATGAACGTGATAAAGCCGCCGGTCCTCTTTTGCAGCTCGCGCACGCGCAAGAGGTGGTCAACGACGTGCTCGGGCCGCTCGACATGCCCGTAGAGCATCGTGACGTTTGACCGGATGCCCTGCCTGTGGGCCTCCTCGACGGTGTCAAGCCACTCTTGCCCGCTGCACTTGCCGCGCACGACCCTGCCGCGCACGTCGGGGTGCAGTATCTCGGCCCCGCCGCCGGGAAGCGTGTCAAGGCCCGCGTCCTTTAGCCTGGAGAGTATCTCGCGCACGCTCTCCTTTGTGAGCGCCGAGAGGTAGAACACCTCGGCGGCCGTCAGGGCCTTGACGTGCATGCGCGGCTGGCTCTTTTTTATCGACCGGATCATCTCCTCATAGTAGGACAGGGGGAGCTTTGGGTGAAACCCTCCGACAATGTGCACCTCTGTGGCCCCCATCGACGCGGCCGCCGAGACGCGCGAGGCTATCTGCCCGGCGCTAAGCGTGTAGGCGTCCTCGTCGCCGGCCTTGCGGTAGAACGCGCACATCTGGCAGCTCGCCGCGCAGACGTTGGTGTAGTTCATGTAGTACGACGCCACAAAGGTCACGGCGTCGCCGACTGCGCGGCGCCTGGCCTCGTCGGCCACGGCGCCCAGCATGTGGATGCCCTCGAGCGAAAAGAGCTCCTCGCCGTCGGCCCTGGCGAGCTCCTCGCCGGCAAGCGCCCTCTCTAGCGCGCGCGACTCGCCGGCGAGGCTCTCTAGCATCGTGGGCCGGCGCGGGGGCCGGGCAAATATAACGCTTGGGCCGCGCGGGCCGCCGGCGCCCCCGGGGGGCATGCCGCGCCAGGGGGCCTCACGCGGGCCCGGGCGGCCTCCCGCGCCGGCCAAACCCGCAAAGTGTTATATGTAGAGCCCTCCGGCGCGCCCGCGTGGCGTTCGCATACAGGCACTACCTTGTCTTCCTCTTTGTCTCGCTGGGGATATCGATAGGCCTGCAGATGGTCCTGCCGTTCCCCTATGGCCTCGGCGTGGCGCTGGCGATATTCATCGTCTTTCCGCTGCTGCTCCGCAGGCGCTACATGGGCCAGCTGCGCGGCGGGGGCGGCTCGGGATCGGGGTTTGGCGGCGGCCTCTTTGGCATGAACCGCGAGACCGAGTCGGCCAAGTTCTCGTGCATGAGGTGCGGCAAGGTCTACAAGGGGCGCACGTGCCCCGTGTGCGGCTCTAGCGCGACGAGCGCGCACTTTTGAGGGGGCGCGGCCCGTGCTCCTAGAGGCGCTCCGCGACAGGGCCATATACCAGAACACGATCGACACGTGGATCGCCCTCTGCGGCGAGCGCTCGCGCGAGTGGCATGACGTCGGCGCGTACAAGGAGTTCATCGCGCACCTCCTCTCGCGCGGCGTGGCGCTCAAAAAGTTCCCGCTCTGCATAAAGGAGGCCGGCGGCGAGTACTCGCGCGGGCGCGACAAGACGTCCTTCGCCGAGGCCCTCGAGGGAGCCGCCGAGGAGCGCGACGGCAACAACCTCGCGGCCGCCTACACCGTAAAGCTGGCCGGCCCCACGCTTGAGGCCATACGCGAGTTTGGCAGGGGCTAGGCGCGGCGCATCCTCGGGTTGACCGCGGCGTCCAGCGACCCGCCGATAAAGACAAACGCGAGGCCCGTCACGGCGATCATCAGGCCCGGCGGCACGACCCACCACCAGAGGCCGCGCGCGGCTGCCCCGTGCAGGCTCGCGTCGCGCAGCATCTGGCCCCACGTCGGGTACTCGGGGTCGCCGAGGCCCAAAAAGCTCAGGCCCGCCTCCGTCGTTATGGCCGCCGGCACGGATATCGCGATGCTCGCAAGCGCGTACGGGAGGAGCTGCGGCATGACGTGGCGAAGTATCGTCCTGGTGTCGCGCTGGCCCATGAGCCTTGACGCCTCGACGTACCCGCGCGCCCTGGCCTGCAGGGCCATGCTCCTTGAGACCTTTGCGACTGCGACCCACCCAAACATGACGAGAAACGCGACCATGACAAATATGCTGCTGCTCAGAGTGACGGCGAGTATGACGAGGAACGGCAGCGCGGGCAGCGCGTACCGGGCCCGTGGAGCGAGGCGGTCACGGCGTACCTGCCGGCAAGCGCGCCGGCGCCCCCGCCCCCAAAGATCGCCTCGGCCGCGCCGGCGCCGCCGGCGCGCATCTCGACGGTCCTCCTGACCGACTCGTCGGCCAAAAAGACGCGCCCCTGGCGCTCGGATTCCCCGTCCGAGCGCGCAAGCGCGATCGACGCGATGGCGAGGCGCTCGCCGTCGGGGCGCACGGCGTGCAGCTCGAGGAGGGCCGCGCCCGAGTAGCGCGCGGCGTACTCTAGCATGAGGCCCGGCGGGACCGCGCCGGCCCGCACGTCGAGGTGGTGCGACGCCACCGAGTGGGCCCCCGAGCCCGATATGGCCCCGTCCACTATGGTGTGCTCGGCGAGCCTGTCCGGCCCGACGTTTGCCCACGCGGGGACCGCCGAGCGCGGCAGCGCGAGCCACGCGGCGGGGTCGTTCCACTCCCTTATCGACTCGCCCATGCCCGAGGCCAGCGCCGCCGCCGAGAGCGAGACCAGCGCGGCGAGTATGCCGACCCCCGCCCTTCCCATGCGGCTTGCCAGGACCTCGCCGCCCATCGAGGCGCGCCGGCGGCTCATCGCGCCGCGGTCCGCGGGTCGAGGCGCATGTACAGCAGGTCGGCGGCGAGCACGCTGGCCAGGAAAAAGGCCGTTAGCACGTACGTCGCGCCTATTATCACGGGCAGGTCCATCGCGAGGACCGCCTCAAAGTAGAGGCGGCCCATGCCGGGCCAGTCAAAGACGGCCTCTGTTATTATCGCGCCGCCCAGCGACCCCGACAGGCTCAGGGCCATGACGGTGACTATGGGGGGCGCGGCGTTGCGCAGCGCGTGCGAGTAGACGACCCTCCTCTCGCGCACGCCGATCGCGCGCCTTGCGGCGATGTGGTCCTCCTGCAGGACGCCGACCATAAAGTTGCGCACAAGGTAGGACCACGAGCCAAACCCGACCAGGACGATGGTCAGGAGCGGGAGGGCCATGTGGTAGAGGAGCGACGCGGCGTACGATGGGTCGCCCGGCGGCACGTCCGGCGTCGCGCGCGGGGGAAAGACCTGCCACGCAAACGAGAAGGCGAATATCATCAGCAGGCCCACCCACCAGACCGGAAAGCTCGAGCTTATCACGGCAAACGCCGACGTCAGGCGGTCGGCCGCCGAGCGCGCGCGGCTGCTCGCCATGGCCCCGTGGACCACGCCTATGGCCGATATTGCCGCAGTCGCGCTCGTGAACAGGAGGACCGTCTTTGGGAGGCGCTCGGCGAGTATGTCGGCGACCTCCGTCGATCCCGTGTCCGAGGCCAAAAAGTGCGCGCGCCCAAAGTCGAGCGCGAGTATGCGCCACATCGAGGAGGCGATGCGCTCAGGCGACCACCACGGCCTGTCAAGGCCGATCTCCCTCTCGCGCTCGGCGACCAGGGAGGCAATGTGCGCCTCGAGCTCATCGGGGCCGGCAAACGAGGCGGCAAGCGCGGGATCCGCGGCGATCCCGGCGCGCACGTGGTAGGCCACGGACCTCCCGAGTATGTCGTCCATGCCCGAGCCGACAAGGACCACGGTGACAAAGAGCGTCGCAAACAGGACGCCGAGCATGGCAAGCGAGCGCGTCAGCGCATAGCGCACGAGGCGCATGCGCGCGCCGCCGCGGGCGGCAGAATATAACGATTTACCGGGGGCGCGCGCCTACCCCGACGGCACCCAGTGCGTCCCGTTGTGCACATGCCTGACGAGCTCGCCGTCGACTGACCTGTAGAGCGTCGTGACGCCCTGCCCCACGTCCGCCACGGGAACGGCCGGCGGGCCCGGCGCGGCCCCCGCGGCGCTCGTGGAGCTGGGCGCCGCCGCAGTCGAGTTTGACGCGGGCGCGCCGGGCGCGTCCACGCCGGCCCCCGCGCCGCCCGCGCCGGCCCCCGCGGCCGGCTCCCTCATGTGCGCGTCGGCCCACGGATAGTCGTCTATGTCAAACGCCGCGTCTGGAAGCAGCGCCTCCATGGCGCTGCGCGGGACGGAGCCCACTGCGTTGCGCGCGGCTATCGCCTCGGCCATGGTTCCGCCGCGGTTCAGCACGGTCTGCATGGCCTCCTTGCCGGCCCTGTACGCCTCCAGGGTGTGGTCAAGCTGCGCGACGATCGTGGGGCGGATCTCCCTGTCGAGGCCGTCCACGCGAACCTCGCGCGCATACCCGCCAAACGTGCCGTCCCCGTGCGCCTCGCGGGCCAGCTCCGCGGCAAGGTGCGCCTCGGCTGACGCATGCACGCCCTCGAGCTCTGCCCTCTTTTCGCGCATGGCCACCTCTGCTGCGCGCTCGGCCAGGAGCCTCCTCTGCAGCCCCTGGTAGTGCTCGTACATCTTTGCCCCGATCGGGTCGTCCCCAAAGTCAGACGCGTCGGCCGCAAGGTAGCGCAGAGCGTGCTCGCTTGAGAGGAGGCGCGCGGTGTGGGCCGACGCGCTCACCTCGCCGGAGACGGGGACCTCCATGCTCGCCATGCCGAGCCGGCCGTCGCCGGTGCCAGCGCGCATCTGCACCGAGTGCAGGCCAGGTATCATGTCCACCCTGGCCATGGTCACCTCGAACGTCCCGTCCGGCGCGCTTGTGGCCTCTAGGGCCTCCGAGCCGGCCCTCACCGTGACGGCCGCGCCGGTGACGGGCCATCCGGCGTGGTTTGTCACCGAGCCGGCCACGGTCATGGGCCCGCCGTACGCCACGTTCCCCGTGACGTCGGCGTATATGAGGAGGTCCCAGAGGGTGGCCTCGGCGCCCCCCGTGGCCAGGGGGGCAAGGGCGGCCAGCGGGGCCAGGACGGCCACGGCCAGGGTCTCCTTGTTGGGCCTCACGGCTCCCCCCTCGGCCCGCCCGCCCATAACCCCCCATGTCTATTAAATTTCAGGGCCGGTCTGCGAATAGTTGAGCTTGTCCCCGCGTGGGGGCGGGCAAAGATTAACAAGCCACGCCTAGCCACGCCTAGCCACGCCTAGCCACGCCTAGCCACGCCTAGCCACGCCTAGCCACGCCTAGCCACGCCTAGCCACGCCTAGCCACGCCCGCCGGGATCGGCCCCCGGCGACAAGGTTCATAAACACCTAGGTTGATCGCCGCCTAAATCAGGTGATTGAGACGGGCAGCGCAGGAGAGCTAGAGTATGTCATGGACAAGTACTCCAACGCATGGAGCTGGAAGCTCACGGGAAGCCGCGCCGTGGGCATGGCATCGCAGCTAATCCCGCAGTCGTGGTACGGCGATGGGCCAGACGAGGTCATCGTGCCGGACAAGCCCGAGAACGTCGAGCGCATAAAGCAGATAGTTGGCCACTGCCAGCTCGAGGTCAGGTCAAAGTCGGCCTGGCAGCGCATGGCCGGCAAGGCAGCCATGCCGGGCACGCAGAAGACGGCCCCCATAGAGAGGCTCTCAAAGGCCACCCCCGGCCAGCAGTTCCGCGGCAAGCTCCTCGGCTTCCAGCGCGAGGGCCTTGACTTTTTGATAAAGTCCAACGGCAACGCGCTACTTGCCGACGAGATGGGACTCGGCAAGACCGTGCAGACGCTCGCCTACATTGCCACCGAAAAGAACGCGTTTCCCGTCCTCGTCGTGGCGCCCCTTGTGACCCTCAAGAACTGGGAGCGCGAGATCGAAAAGTTCCTCAAGAGACGCAGCAAGAACGGGCGCCTGGTCGACTCGGAGTCGCCCGGGTCAAGGCTCATACGCCGGGGCAGGCGCAAAAAGCTCGAAAAGAGCGACTTTTACATAATCAACTATGAGCTTCTAGAAAAGCGCGTCCCGGACTTTTTGAAGGTAAATCTCAAGACGCTCGTCTGCGACGAGGTTCACCACATGCGCTCAAAGACGACAAAAAAGCACTCGGCAATACGAAAGATATCGGCAATGCCGTCCCTCGAGCACAGGATCGGCCTCTCGGGCACCCCAATATACAACCACGGCTCGGAGATTTGGCCCATAGTCGACGTCCTAAGCCCCGGCCTGCTCGGCAGCTATTCGGAGTTTTGCCAGTACTTCTGTTATGTGAACCAGCGGGGCAAGTCCCTTGTGCTGGAGAAAAAGCGCAGGCTCTTGCGCGAAAAGCTCCACAAGCACGTCATGCTGCGCAGGAAAAAGAGCGAGGTTCTCAAGGACCTGCAGGACAAGGTTCGCCACCAGGAGTACATTGACGCCGACATTGACTATTACCGGCGCGAGCTGCGCAAGATATGGGACCGCCTCAAGGAGGAGGAGCTCGAGTCAAAGACGTCGCTAGACAAGTACTCGTCATACCAGCGCGCGATCCAGAGCGAGCGCCAGGTCGCGGGCCTCGCAAAGATGCCGCACGTCATCAACTTTGTCCAGAACATCATGGAGATAGAGGAGAGCGTCGTGGTGTTCTGCCACCACAAGTCCATCCACAAGCTCCTCAACGAAAAGCTCGCCGAGTTCGAGCCGAGGACGGTCATAGGCGGCCAGTCCGATAGGGTGAGGCAGGAGAACATAGACTCGTTCCAGGAGGGCCAGTCAGACCTCATGATCGCCGGCCTGCGGGCCGGCAACGTCGGCATCAACTTGAGCAAGGCCCGCTATGTCATATTTGCCGAGCTCGACTGGAGCCCCGCGGTCCACCAGCAGGCCGAGGACCGCCTCCACCGCATCGGCCAAAAGAACACGGTCTTTGCCTACTACCTCATCGGCAACCGTACCCTGGACGAGCACGTCGCGGACATACTCGTCAACAAGAGCTACGAGATTGACGCCATAATCGACGGCGAGGCCCAGACCTTTGAGAACAAGGAAAAGGCCCAGCTCATCCTGGCCCAGATCCAGGACATGCTGCGCTCTAGATAGCGCCAGCGGGTGCCCGGGAGCCGCCTGGGGGCCTCGCGCGCCCCCATGTGGAAAGATGATGAAGGACGGCGACCGCATGGAAGGCGACAAGATGATGAAGGACGGCGACCGCATGGAAGGCGACAAGATGATGAAGGACGGCGACCGCATGGGACACATGAAGGACCACGGGTACGCAAAGCTGCTGCTGTCGCGCGCAAGCGTGCCGGCGACGCTGCCGCTGCACGAGGGCTACTTTGACGGCGAGAGCGTGTACTTTGTCATAACTGACTCTAGCGACCCGACCCACGCCGAGATAATCTCGGAGAGCCAGGGCTGGACCGTTGAGCTCTCTCCGCCGCTGGCCAACGCCCCCGACGCCGCGCTCTCGCAGACCTACATGTTCACAAATGGCATGGAGGGTGACGGAGTGCACGGGTTCCAGGGCGAGGTCTTTACGTCCACGCCGGCTATGCCCGACACGTACAGCGCCCTCACAATGCACACGCATGTCACATGGAACGAGGACACGACGCCAAGGGTGCTAATGTCCGAGGCAGAGATCATGGCCGCAGAAGAGGCCGGCGAGGTCACGCTCAGCGAGCTTGATGTCGTGATCAACATGCCTCACGTCATGTGGCCCGGCGGACAGCTCATGGTGAACGAGTCCGAGATCAACGACAAGACGCCCTATGGGGGCGGCCAAGTGACCGAGATCGACACCGACGCCATGACCGTGACGTTTGTCGCGCACAGGGGCTGGGGGCCGGACGGGCGCACGATATACTACATCGTGACTGACGCCACGCCGGCCGGAGCGGCCGAGAAGATGGGCGTGCCTCACACCCCAACGTCGGCGAGCCTCATCGCAAATTCGGCAGCAGTTGACCTGTTCCAGTTCACCAACGGACTCAAGGGCCCCGGGCCGCTCGGCTACCAGCCGGGCATCGCCCAGGCGACCACGGATGACGCGGGCTATTCGCCAATGTGGCGCATACACCTGGTCACGTGGGAGGACGAGCAAGACGCTCGCCTGCTTGAGACGATCGGCGACATACAGGCCATGAGGACGGAGGGCAAGATAAGCAGCGAGATCGCGCGCCCGATGGACTCTGACCACATAGTCAACTGCCCGTTCATAGACCCCTTCCAGTAGGAACCAAGGCACAATATACCATTTTTTGGCTTGCGAGGTGGGGGGCGCTGCGCGCTAAAAAAGGGGGCTCCGGATGCCCTCAAGGCTTGCCTATCTTGAACATCCGGGTGCTGCACGTTGCGCACGTGCCGCTGACAGCGGGCTTGCCGTTCTTCATGACCGTGGGCTTGGCGCCCTTGATCTCCCGCTTGGTCCTGCACTTGACGCAGTACCCCGTGGTCATGGCTAGCCGACGACCCCGGCAATATTAGCGAGTCACAGTTAAAAATAGTTCACACATTGGCAAAAACGCAATTCGCCAAAACCTCGCCCACCTGCCTGCGATCGCGCCACTTGCCGCCCTGCGATCGCGCCCCGACGCTGCAACGGCCACACGCGGGCGCGCCTGGCTCTTCGCCCAGGCGGCAGGCGCCCTGCGATCATATCTCGACGCGGTAATAGTCCCACCTCTCGGGGTCAAACCTAGTGACAAACTCGACCGTCTCGCCCCCGTCAATGCGGGCCTGGACCACGTCGCGCAGCGCAAAGCTCGTCATGTAGCGGAACCTCTTTGAGTGGGCCTGCATGGCGAACATGTTCCTCATGCCGCGCCCCCCGCCCATGCCCCAGTACCCCATCTTTAGGGCGATCGGCTCGAGAAAGACGGGAGAAGGCGCTCAAAGTACGACACGGACCGGCGGACTATGAGGTAGGGGTGCCACCCGAGCGCATGCGCGTTCATCTTTGCCATCTCCATGGCCTTTGGGAACGGCCCGAGCGCATACCCGCACACCCTGTCAAGGACCGAGAGGAACCATCCCATCCAGAGGCTGTGCTCGCGCGCCCCCTCGCCGAGGCCCGCGCGCTCGTGGCACGCGGCGATCTCGCCGCCTGCCCTCGCGCGGTTCTCCCCCTCAAACGGGTACGTCGTGCGCAGTATGAGCGCGCGTATGGCGTCAATGCTCAGGCCGGCCCTCGCGACAAGCTCGCCGACCTTGCGGTCAGAGTCGATGAACCTCAGGACCTCCTCCTCGTGGGGCTTGTCGGCGTTCTTTTGAGGCTCAAAGTCGTGCAGGAGCGCGGCTGCGTACATGTGCCTGATGTCGTCCTGCGAGAACGTGTCCCTGCCGTGCCCTCGCATGGCCATGAGGGCCGAATAGGTGACCTCGAGCTCGTGGATGACGTTGTGGTACCCGTAATAGTCGGTGCCCAGGCCCTGCGACTCGAAGAGCTCGACCGTATAGTCGAGCATCTCGGCATAGACGCCCTCCGTGAGGCCCATCTCGCGCGCGAGCTCGAGCGTGCGCTCCTTTAGCGGGCGCACGTCGCCAAGGTGCCGCATCGCCGCCGCGCGCGGGGCGCATTCTTTAAATCTGTATTTGCGCGCACGCCCCGCCAATGGGCCAAGTCGGGCCGCAGGAGGTCGTTCGGGCCCACGCGGGCGCCGCGTACGAGGTGGTCCTTGGCGGCACGCCGCATGGCGTGGCCGCCGCGAGCATGGCCGAGGGCGCCGGCGGGGGCTGGCCGACGCTTGCTGCCACGATGCGCGACGCCGCGTCGCTGCCGCCGCTAAGCGGCGCGATGCTCGGGCCCAGCGGCGAGTTCGCAGTGATCGAGGTTCGCTCGTCGGGGGCAGACCCGATGCGCCTTGCGGCCCACCTGACGTCATACTCGCAGCGGTCCGGCAGGGTCGAGCTCACGCTGCGGATCGTCGGCGCGAGCCGCCCCTAGAGGGACTCGTCGTACATCTTGCGCGCCTCGGCGTCGGAGAGCACCTCGTACGCGGCGTTTATGCGCGCAAGCTCGGCGCCGCCGCCGCCCCTGTCGGGATGGTGCCTCTTTGCGAGCTCGCGGTAGCGCTCCTTTATCTCGGCTGCGCTTGCGCCCCTCTTTAGGCCCAGGACCGCATAGTGGTCCTCGCCCCCCCGCGCGGCGGGGCGCCCCTCATAGTCGTCATGCCACGACGAGGAGTACTTTTCGTCGGTCCGGTCGGACTTTGAGGCATAGTCGCCCCTGTCATAGTCGGTCTTGCGGCGGATGATCGCCGAGCGCGAGACGTACAGCGCAAGCGCGACGACGGCGGCGATCGAGGCGAGGAGTATGGCAAGCGTGCCCTCTGCGACCTGCGCGGCCTCCCCCTGCGCGCGGGCCTGCGGCACGGCGGCGGCGATCGCCGCGCATGCGGCCGCAAGGGGGGCCCTAGAAAACGCTGACATCCCCAGGCGCCGGCCCGGCCCCGCGCGGCCCGGCGTCGCCGGCGTGCTCGGAGGCCACGTGCTCCCTTAGGGCGGCGATGTCCTCAAAGGGCCTCGAGCAGACGTGGCACTTTGGCCTGCTCTCGTGCACAAGTGGCATGACCACGCGCCGCCGCCGCGCGGCGGGGATTATTTACCTTTTGGGCCCGCCGCCGAATCCGTTTAATAGCCGCGCGCCGCGGCCGTGCGCGGATGGCCCAAAGCACGATAGCGATCGTCTGCGACTGCGACGACACGCTCGCGCCGGACACGACAAACTTTTTGCTGGAGCAAAACGGCGTCGACACGGCCGCCTTTTGGTCAGAGCACAAGTCCATGGTCGCCTCGGGCTGGGACCCGCCAATCGCGTGGATGACGATGATCCTCGGGATGATCAGGTCGGGCAGGGTCGCGCAGGGCACAAACGCCGCGCTGCGCGAGCTCGGGGGGAGGGTCAGGCCGAACAGGGGCGCCGAGAGCCTGGCCCCGCGCGTCAAAAAGATGGTCGCCTCAAACCCCGACTTTGCCGACGCCGGCATTTCCGCGGAATTTTACATAATATCCTCGGGGTTTGAGGAGATCATCAGGGGAACGCCGTTTGCGGGGACGTTTGACGACGTGTTTGGGGGCACGTTCGCCGAGGACAACGGCAGGATAAGCGCGATAAAGTCCGCCGTCACGTTCACGGAAAAGACAAAGTTCCTCCACGCCATCAACAAGGGGATAAAGGGCTCGCGGCTCCGGAAAAACCCGTACCTGGTAAACGACTACAAGGAGCCCGATGAGCGCCGCATACCGTTCTCCAACATGATATACATAGGCGACAGCAAGAGCGACGTGCCGTGCTTTTCGGCCGTGAACAACAACGGCGGCCAGTCCATAGGCATTGCGGGCGACCCCACGTTTCGCACGGGCCACGCGCTGGCGCTTGACAGGCGCACGACTGCCGGGCCGTACCGGGGAAACTACGACGAGGGGGGAGACCTCATGGGCGCCATCAACGCGTCAGTGATGAACATCGCGTACAGGATGGTCAGCGACACGATGCGCTCGCCCCGCTAGCCCGTGCCGCCCCCGCCGCGAAAGATGCGCACGGCCTCGAGGTGCGAGCAGTTTGCCCTTATGCCCTTGCCGCCGTGAAACTTGTAAAAGTTCCTGTACCCCGGGCAGTCGCACGACTCGCCGTCAACAATGTACGACTTTGCGGGGTCGCTCGACGACCTGACCTGGTATATCCCGTCGCCGGCCTCGGCCACGCCGCCGGACTCGACGAGCCTCCTTGCCTTCTTGACCGTGCCTGCGCTCACGCGCGCGCCGCGCGCGGGGCCACATATCTTGCTTTTGGCGCGCCGCGCGCGGGCGGCGCGCGCCGCGGGGCCCCGCGGGGGCTTTTCTATATTAAGGAGTGCCGCGCCGCGCGGCGCGCCGGGTTAGCCAAGTGGTTACGGCGATCGCCTCGAGATCCCAACAGGTAAGCGATTGCGCTTTCAGCGTGCAAGGGTTCGAATCCCTTACCCGGCGCCAACCACCAGCGGCGGCGCGCCGGGCGCGCCGGAGGTCATGGGTGCCGGGGGCGAGATTTGAACGCGCGACAACTCGGTCTTCAGCCGAGTGCTCTCCCGGGCTGAGCTACCCCGGCACGTGCGCGCGGGGCCGCATGCGGCGTGATTAAAGTGTGTCCCCGCCGCCCCACGTCGGCTCGGCCATTCCCCCCTCGGCGTTGGCCGAGCGGGCCATGACAAAGAGGAGGTCAGAGGCCCTGTTGAGGTAGGCGCCGCACTCTGGCCTGACGGCCCCCTGCCCGAGCGCGGCGGCCATGGCCTCGGCGCGGCGCATGACGGTCCGCGCGTGGTGGAGGTGCGCGCCGGCTGCGGTCCCGCCGGGGAGGACAAAGTTGGAGAGCCCCTCGAGGCCCGCGTCGAGCTCGTCGATGAACGACTCGAGGCGCGATACCATCGCGGCGCTGACCCTGACGGCCCCCGTCCCGCGCGCGTCGGCGAGGTCGGCGCCGACGGTGAGCAGGTCGGCCTGCACGGCCATTAGCATCTCGCGCAGGCGCCCCCCCACGCCGTGCGCGACGGCCACGCCAATGGCCGCGTTGGCCTCGTCGACGGCCCCGTACGCCATGACGCGCGCGTCGGACTTTGGCACGCGCGTGCCGTCCGGCAGGCCCGTCTGGCCCGCGTCCCCCGTGCGCGTGTATATGCGCATTGCCGCGCGCGCGCCGGCCCCCCGTATTATGGATTTTGAATCCTTTAATACGGGGGCCCGCGCGCGGGGGCGCGATGGAGCC
>RKSK01000097.1 GCA_007570915.1 Cenarchaeum sp. | reverse complement strand
TACAGACCGGCCCGTTCCCGCTCAACATTGCGGTGGGCGCCGCGATTGCGGCGCTCTTTGGGGCGGACACGTTCAAGAAAATCCGCATGTGGCGGTCGATGCCCCTGTCCCGGAGATGAACCTTTGGTCGCACGTGGGCGTTGGGTGCCACCTGATGGCGCTGGCGCTGTTCCTTTCGGGAGTCATGTCGTGGCACACGTGGAGCGCCAACGTGCACATCACTGACATGTGGATGCCCCTGGGAACGATCAGCATCGACATATGGAACCTAGAGCGGCGCACCGTTCCGCTTGGCGGCCATGACGCCGGCCCATGGGTTGTGGGAATTGCCCTAATAGTCGGCGCGCTGCTGGTTTGGCGGCAGTGTGAGATGTGGAGGCACGCAGGCGCCGCGTGGCGCGGGCCGCCTGCCTGAGGGCCCGCGCGGCCGCCACAACGGCGCCCGCAATTCCGGCGGGGCGGGCGGTAACCGCCCGCAGGGCTGCCTGCGCGCAGTCGGGCGTGCGCCCGGAGGCAGAGAACGCGGCTCTCGCCTCGGATCTGACGGACTGCCCCGCGCCTGCCTTCCAGATCTCGCGGGGGGCAGGCCTCACACGTCCCAAAAGCGGCTCCCGCGCCTGAACCGGGCCAAACAGGTCCATAGGCACACTTCCCAAAAGCAGGCCCCGGAGCCCGCGCCAAACCCGAACAGACCGATTAGGGCGCCCTAGGGGGGCCGCCGACGGCGCGGGCGAATGCAAATGCGGAGATGACGCAGACGGCCCGGGACATGGCGGGACAGGGGCGTGCCAAGGCCGGTGAAGAGGGCGATCGCGCCGGCCGCGCGCGGCCCCGGGTTCGCCGCGCGCAACAACAGGCCGTCCGGGGAGGCCGCGTCCCTCGCCCTGGCCGCGCTGGCCGCCGGCAGCGGCGCCACGGCCGCCGGGTGCCCCGGGCTCCGCGGGCTCGCCGCGGCCGCCGGCAGGGTGCCCACCGCCGGGCGGGCGCGCGTGGCGATGCGCGGCGGGATCCCGACAATCCGGGCAGCGGTCGGGATCCGCTAGGGCGAGGGCGGCATGGGCCGGCCCCCCGTTGGCGGGCGCCGCGCGGGCGGGCCACCTGTGGGCTCTGCGGGCAGGCGCCAGCCGGCTCGCCCCCGCGCGCGGGCCCCTAAAAGGCTTTTATTGCCGGCGCGCGGGCAGCGCGCGATGGGCAGTGGGGTTCAGGTGTTTATGCGCCTCTCCGGGGACCACTCGCTGGGGCCCGGCGCCGTGGCCAGGGCATGCGAGGGCGCCAAGCGCGCCCTCTCCGAATGCCGCGCGACGTACTCTATCCTGTCATCCGTCAAGGGCCACGAGCTCTCCGAAAAGAGCGGCCCGAGGGGCCCCGAGTCGGCCCACGTCAAGATCAAGCCGTCCTCCTTTAGCGTTCACTGGGAGGCCGAGTCGCTCTTCCGTGCCCCCGACGCCATGCTCAGCGTGGTGAGCCGCTGCCTTGGGATCACCGGGGAGGTTGACGTCATGGCCAGCGTCATACTCCCCCGGGTCCGGATAACGCCGCCAAAGATAGGCGACGACTCGCACGTGCGCCGCCTCTCCATGGTCACGGTTGACCTCGAGCCGCCCGGCGCGGCCAAAGAGGCGCCTGACGCAGACGAGTTCAGGTTTACCGGCATGGCCATGCCGTCTGACACGGACACGGGAAGCCTTGTCATCTTTGGGTCGCGCAGGTCCCCGGCGTCTGGGGCGCGCCGCGCGCTGGAGCGCATACTCTTGGCCCTATCTGACTATCGCGAGGTGTACCGCAGGTGAGCGCGGCGCTGGATGCCCCGCAGCCCGTGAGCGAGACGGCCGCCATGGCGGATCTGGCCCACGAGCTCATCACAAGGCACTTGCGCGACGCGTGCTTGGCGAGGCCGGGCGCCGCGCACGGCGGCCGGGACGGCGCCCGGGGCCCGCCGCCCGCGCAGCCCGGCCCGCCGCCTGCCACAGACATGTTTGAGATTCTCGACGGCCACAACCGCATACTCGACCTGGCACACCAAGGCAACGTGTTCCCGGTGAGACTCGAGGCCTTTGTGGGGTTTCTGCAGGATCACGGCATACTCCCTCCGGCCCTCGGGCGCTCCTTTGACCAGCAGGAGCGCCTGCAAAAATGCGCGTTTATAGCGCAAACGATGTTTCGCCTAAACCTCGGATACAGGTACCACCTTCACGCGTACGGGACGTTCTCCCCGCTCCTGGCCATAGACTTTTCAGAGATTGCCAGGGAGGGGAGGACGGCTGACGGGGCGCTCATCCCAGCAGCGTTTGACGCAAAAAGGTTCGTCTCCCTGGTGTCGGGCAGGAGCGCCGAGTGGCTCGCGGCCGCGTCCGCGGTGCTGCACGGGGCGCGCTCGCCCAGGCCAGGCCCGGCGCTGCTGCGCGCTCTTAGGGTCGCCGGGGCGCACAACAGGCTGCTGGCGTACAGGGCGGCCCGGGCGCTTGACAGGTTCGCCCCGGACATCCCGGGCCCCTGCCCAGAGGGCGACGACGATGCCTGACGCGCTGCTCGAGTTTCTGCGAGAGTGGAGCCCTGCGCTGTCGGCGTTCGGGATTGCGGGGCTGGCCTTCACGCTTGTGGCCTTTTTGCGCTCGGAGAGGTTCCGCCGGTACATGGGCGGGGAGCACCGGCAAAACCTGATGGACTTTAGGGCCGTGCTAAGCGGGTGCCTTGACGCAACCCGGCTCATCCTGCTTAACTCCGAAGACAAGGAGAGGTACTATCGCTCGACGGCGGCCCTGCTGGTGACTATGTCCGACGCGCTGTCCGCGTACGAGGTCTATGTGGACAGGAAGTTCCGCCCCGCCGTGCCGTCGCTCCGCCTGGTCCTGCTGCGCCTGTCAACGGCAGACCACGCCGAGTCGGTTAGGGCGCTCAGAGCCGCGGAAGACCAGATACAGGGCCTGCTGGACAACATTGGCGTGCCTCCGGGCGGGTCGCACCCTGCCTAGGGGGCGCGCCGCGTGGGGAGCGGGCCATGACGGGTACCACACATCCCAAAAGTAGGCACCGCGCCTGATCCGGGCCAAACAGATCTATAGGGGAACCCTGGCGGGCCGCCGATGGCGCGGCAAAAGGCGGGGCCAAGGGCGACGCAGATGGGCAAGGAGATGGCCGAGAACAGCAGCGCGCTCAGGGCCGTGACGCGCGTGCTCGCCCCGGCAGCGCAGGGCCTGCGCACCGCGACCCGGCCCAACAAAAAGTACACGGCGGGCACGATCCTGGTCCTGGTCGCGCTGGCCGCCAGCAACGGCACCTCGACCGGCGGCTTCCTGGGGCTCGGCGAGTACGCCGAGATCGCCGGCAGGATGCCCACCGCCGGGCGGGCGCGCCAGGCGATGCAGACGTGCGACGCGGCCGGCGCGCTGCGCCACCTGCGCGCGTCGGCCGCGCGCCACCTGCGCACGCTGCACCGACGGGGCAAGCTCCCGGCGGAGATCGTCGTCGCGTTTGACATGCACGGGATACACCGGTACGGGCGTGCGGTCCCCAGGTGGCTCGTGCGCGCGAGGTCTGACCACGGCCCGGCGAGGAGGGAAAAGTACATGACGGCGCAGTGCGTGACCAACAGGATGTGGGTCACGCCCGGCGCCGTGCGCGTGATGCCCGGCGACTCCGTGGAGGTCATGTTTTCCACTGTGTACATGCGCGTCAGGGCGGTCTGCGCGCGTGCCTGCGTCAGGCCGGTCCTGTTGATGGACCGCGGGCACTTCACGGCAGGGGTGCTCGGGCGACTCGCGTGGCACAGGGTGCGCTGGCCCGTGCCGTGCCCGAACTCGCGCCGCGTCGCCGCGACGCTGCGCGAGTTCTCCGCCGGCCGCCGCGGGGAGGTGTCCAAGATGCGCATCTCCGACGGGCGCGGGAGGGAGGCGCCGTACACGATGATCATAAGGAAGAGGAAAAAGCGCAAGGGCAGGGGGCCGTAGGGGGCGCACATTGCGTTCGCCACCAACATGCCGTCGGCAGACCCGGACGAGCCGTGCCAGCGCAGGTGGGGGATCGAGAATGGCTACAAGCTGCTGAAGCAGACGCGCATGCGCACGCCGGGCCGCGACGAGAACGTGAGGATCTTTTGCTTTGTGGTGTCGCTCATGGTGCACAACGCGTGGACCATGCTGCACTCGGACAGGGGGGGGGGGGCGGCAGGCGACAGCCGGAGGATCCCGGCGAAGTCGCTCATGTTTCTGATCGTGCTGGGGGTATGCAACGAGTTTGGCATCCAGCCGAGGCTGAGGCCTCCGAGGAAGCCGCCGCCCTAGGCGGCTCCCAGGTCCCCACATTTGGGATCTGTGGGTACGGTGGGCAACCTGGCCTCCCCGCCGCACCGCGACAGGGTCGAGCCCATGATCGGCGGCGCCAGCCGTCCTGAGGCACCCGGGGAGGCCCCGCCCGGGGAGCGCGCGCCTTGCGCTCCACGAGAAAAGGGCGCAGGGGGGCTTTGAGGCAGGGCCGCGCGCGGAGGCGCGGGGCGCCAGGGCCACAGATCCCAAACGCGGGGACCCGGCCGCCGCCCTGGGCGGCTCTCTGGCCCACGGATTTGGGATCTGCGGGTTCCCGGATCTCCGCAGGCGCCGGGGCGCGGCGCGGGGCCCCCGCTCAAACCTTTATAGAGCCCCGCGCGCGCCCGCGCGCGCGATGGCAAGCGGCAAGGACGCCCCGCCCGGTTTTAGCTACTGCCCGTGCTGCGGCACGTCGCTCTCGCGCCTGGTGGGCGGCTGGGGCGGCAGCCTGTCGCGCATCAGGTACTGCCCCTACTGCGGCAGCCCCATCTCCTGCGGGGAGCGCGCCGTGACCAGGGGAGAGGGGCGCCTCGTGATAACAAAGCTGGGGGGCCCGATGGCGCATTGACTGCGGCGCATCGGACAGGCGCGCGGGGGGAGGACAGGCTTGTTCTATGAAAAGCTCTGCGGCGTGCTGGCGGGTCAGCTCGCGTTTCACGACGAGATGCTAAAGAGCTCAAAGGAAAAGGCAAAGGTGAGGCAGGAGATGAGCACGGTCGTGCTGGGAGTCATGGCCGTGGGCCTGGTTGCGTATTCCGGCTCCGTGTGGGGCGGCCCCCAGGACGGCGGCTCCATGGGTCCCCACGCGGTCTTTGCCACATGGCTAGTCATCCTGTGCGGGGCGTCCGGGATAGCGTGGGTGATGGCGTCCCTGCTGTTCTCCATGTCCGCACAGTCCGGGCCTGACATTGAGCAGCCCATCACGTATGCGGACTTTGAAAAGGGCAAAACCGTTAGCGACACGCTCGACGCCTGGCCGACCATGCTCGAGGAGGAGTTTTACAGGACGCTCGCCGAGTCGTACATCCATGCGCTGCAAAGCCGCGAGGCAGAGTCGGACAGGATAAACGCGGGGGCACACAGGTCGCAGGCGGCGCTGTTTGTGGGCCTTGCGGTGGTGGGAATAGGCGCCGTGGCCGCCCTTGTGTCCCTGGGCCCGTGGGCGTAGCGCGCGGACGCCGGGGCGGGCGGCCTGCACGCCCTGTTGGGCCTGGTGGCGGCGCCTGGGTCCCGCGCGGCCGGCGCGATCGGCGGTGTTGCGTAACCATACCCGCGACCACAAGCCCGCCCCGCGTTTTGCGGCGTTTTTGGGCAAGCGGGCCTGGGGGAAGGCGCCGCGCGATCGCCCGGGCATGTCCGTTCGCCCGGCGCGCCGCGCCGTCCCGCCGCCGCGGGGGCAACGGGCTGCGGGGGCGCAAGGTGCTGGCCGCGACCGGCCGTTTCCGCAGGCGCCGCGAGGGCGCAAGGCGCCACGGCCGGGGGAACGCGCGCCCGCCCGGCTCACGCGCAGTCCGCGGCCCGCCTTCCCATGTGGGCGAGGATGTACAGGCGGCGCCGCGCCGCCCGAAAGCGCTCCCCCGCCGCGGCGCGCATGCCGACGGCGCCGCCGTGGCGCCCCGGGTCCCGCACGGCGCGCCTTGCCCTGCGCCACGGCCCCTCCGCGGCGTCCATGTGCGGCGACCCCGTCGGCAGCCCGCGCGGCAGCACCTCCCCGGCGCAGCCCTCCAGAAAGTCCCCCGCCACCGCCGCGCGGCGCTGCGGGGCACTGCCGGCGACCACGGCGATCCTGCCGGACTTGCGGTGCGCCTCGCGCGAGCGCCTGGCAGGCGTGGCGGCGCCGAGCCGGCCGTGCGGCCGGAACGGCCGCCTGCCGCCGTCCACGAGCGCCCCGAACACGGCAAGCCTTTCGTGGCTTCCCGTGTGCGGGACGGGGATCCTCGTGCCCACGGGCGGCCTGCCGCCTGCGAGCCCCGTCCGGGCCGGCCCTGTTGGCGTGAACCAGCGTCGGCCTCTTGCGCGAGAACCCGGGTCGGCGCATGAGCCCCCTGGCGCTGTCGAGGCCGTGCCTCACGCCCGCCCCCTCGATCGCGTCGCGCAGCGGCCCGGGCGACGCGCGCGTGATGTACACGCCCCACAGGAACGATGGGGCGCCATGCTGCGGCACCAGCGGGGGGCGCCCGGGCCGGGTGAGGTCACGGAGGGCGACGATGCCGCCCCCCGCGTGCCGCGCGGCTCGCGTCCCGGCCCAGTCCTCGCCGCGGCCCGGCAGGCCCGCGACCTCCGCGGGCCTCATGCCCTTGTCAACGACGGGGCGCACGGCGAGCTCCCGGAGGGTTCCGTTCACCCCCTGTTCCCGCAGCGCCTCGCGGGCCCCTCCCCCTTGCGCCTGCCCACGCCGCGCGCAGGACGGGGGGCGATCAGCATGCCCACGTGGCCGGGTAAACTTGATCAACTGCGCGAACCCCGGATCGCGGGGCCGGGGCCAAGGGGCCGCGAAGCTGGGGGCGGACTTGTGATCACAGGTATAGTTATGCAGCACCGCCGTGTGGAGCTGCCCCCACCCCTCGGCGACACGCGCGGGCCACTTTTTTGCCTCATTGTAGTAAGAGCACGTCGTCCCCGTCGGCGATGCGGTCGCCCTGCGGGCCTCGCTCCCCCCTGCCCCGGCCATACGCGGGTGCGGGCGCGGCATGCGGGAGGGGCGGCGGAATCGGGCGCGGCGTGGCGCGCGCCCGCGGCGCCGCCCCGTCAGAACTTTGCCCCGCAGGGACCCCGTCGCCGCAGGTGTCGGCAGGCGCGCCGCGCGGCCCTGCCGCCAGCTCGCCCTGGCGCTGCCCGCAGGACGCCCCCTGCCCGCCCATACGGCCCTCGCCCGGCGCCCCGCATGCCAGCACCCGCGCCGCGGGGACGGCGGTCAGGCCGCCAGGAACCCCGTCCTGTCCTTCCAGTTCAACGCCACGTTGAAGCTGTGCAGCATGTCACGTCCCAACACCGCTCCGACGCGCAGGCCGCCCACGGTTGGGCGCGCGTCAAGCTCGTAGACCGTTCCGTTTCCGTACACAGTGCCAAGCGTCACCACGCCACGGTATGATTTTGTCTCGATTCCGGCATGGTTTTTTCCATGAACGCACAAAAATCGTTGTGAATCTCCGGTCGGCTCCAGCCCGGCACGCTTGCGCACGTCCTTGGTCACATATGTGATGGAGGCGCCAGAGTCGACAACGCCCATGATTTCCAGCCGGCTCGTTCCCTCAATCATGCAGTCTGCCAAATACACCCCGTCTCGCAGGTGGAGGCGCACCGTCATGGTCGGCACCCAAGGCACGGGTCGTATATGCGCAAAAAGAACGGCCTGCCGGGGTGGGCGGCCTGGGCCTTTGAGATGGCCTCGCCGTCGTCCCTGCCCACAAACACGTCGCCGCCGCACACGGCTATGAACCTGTCCGGATACCTTGAGAGCAGCTCGTCTATGCGATCCATAAAGATCGCCTTTTGCTGCGCGAGATCCTCTTCAAAGGACGCGTCGGCTCCGTTATGGTCGTTCCCGTCATCGACAGGATCTTCCCCTCGCCCGGCGGGCGGGTGGAGCATGCTCGAAAAGAGCGGCTTGCCCGGGTGTGCCGCATGCGCCCGAGACGCCGCCTCGTCAAAGCTCCGTCCCACAAAGACCCCGTCTCCGCAGACGACGATGAACTCGTCAGGGTGCCGTGTGGTCAGCTCGTCCCTGCGGTTCCTATAGATCTCCTCCTGCCTGTCCATGTACCCCGGATCCAGTGTCTCGCCCGCCGGCATGCCTTGCAGCTCTTGCGCCGCCATGGCGGGCGGCAGAATATGCCCGTATTTAAGTCTAGGCGGCGCGCCGAGGGTGTTGTATGACTAGGCACGGCTTTTGGCGCATATGGCCAAAACCCCCCAAGTCGGCCAGGGCTGGGGCTCCGCCGTGGCGATCGGCAGGGGCGGCAGCGGCGGCCGCGCGTGCCGGCGCGCCGAGCGGGGCATGCAG
>RKSK01000070.1 GCA_007570915.1 Cenarchaeum sp. | reverse complement strand
CCGGGACCGGCGCTGCTGCAAGAACCGACTCGTCGACTGATGCGGCCGCGGCGTCGCTGCCCGCAAGCGCCACCATTTCCGTGCACAGCATGACTCTGTCTGCAAACCCGAAGCTCAGAAAGCCCCCCTGCGCAACCGCCTCCGTGGCCATGGGCCGCCCCCGCCCCCGCCCCTATTAAAAATTGGCGCGGTTCCAGGCTGCGCTGCGTGAACGGACGCGGCCCTGCCTTGGGCAAAGCGTCGCCTGCCCATGCAGAAATGCCCTCCGGGCACCCGGCGCGCCATGGGATCTTTGAGGCCGCCGTAATGGCGCGGGCGGGAGCGCAATATGTGCCTTGCCGGGCAAGGGCCGCCCCGTGCGGCGTGCGGCCCGCAAATCGTTATATCGCTCCCCCCCGCGGGCCGCGCGCATAGCCCGATAGTCTAGCGGCCAATCGGGCGCGGCAGCGCCCGGGCCAGGGATTCCGCGCTCTGGATCTCACGAGAGGAAACGCGGCGACGGCAGTTCGAATCTGCCTCGGGCTACTACCTTGACGCCTGCGCTATGCGCTCCAGCTCGTGCTTGCGCTTGACCGACGGCGCGTCCGGCGAGTTGTCGGCTGCGCGCACGAGGTGGTCGGCGAGGTACTCCTCCATGGACCTCGGGTTGGAGAAGGAGCTCTCGCGCACGCCGTCGGCGATGAACTTTAGCGCCAGGTCGACCCTGCGCATCGGCGAGACGTCGACGGACACGTGGTAGACGGTCCCGCCGTAGACTATGCGCGTCGTGTCCTCGTTGGGCGCCGAGTGCTCGACGGCGCGGACGAGGACCTCGACGGGGTTGCGCCCCGTCTTTAGCTCTATTATCGTGAACGCCGCCTTTATCGTGTTGAACGTGCGCATCTTCTTGCCGGCCATGCGGCCCGTGTTCTTCGCGTAGCGCTTGCCAAAGTGCATCATCTTGTTCGCGAGGCGCTCGACGATGTGCGCGTCCTCCTTGTTGAACCTCTTGAGGGCAGACCGCCCGTACGTCACGGGCATGACGACCTGGCGCAGCGATATCGCGCGGCCCAGGCTCTTGTCGGCCACCTCGATGCCGGTCGTGTCCCACGTGCCAAAGAGCCGGAACTCCGGCGCGCCCTTGCCGCTCATCGCCGCGGCTTCTCCTTCTTGCCGATGACGAGCTCGTGGAGCGACGTGTCGTTGACCTTGAAGACCTTGAAGCGCACGCCGGGGATGTCGCCCATCGCGCCGCCCTGCGTCGCGCCCATGCCCTGTATGTGGACCTCGTCGTGCTCCTCGATAAAGTTCATCGCGCCGTCGCGCGGCAAAAACGCCGTGACGGACTTGCCGTTCTTGATTAGCTGGACCCTGACGCACTTGCGGACCGCCGAGTTTGGCTGCTTTGCCTCGACGCCGACCTTTTCGAGCACGATCCCGCGGGCCTGCGGCGCGCCTCCCATCGGGTTTGCCTTGCGGTCAAGGCCCAGCCGGCGCCTCTTGTACGTCGATATTGACCACCTCTGGCGCTTGCGCTTTGTGCGGATCGCGCGGCCCGCGAACAGGCCCAGCGGCGACTTTGCCACTATGCCATGCCCCCCTGGACCGCGGCCGGCGCGCTCTCTATCGAGACGCTTGATATCCCAAAGTGGCGCTGCGCGAGGAGGCGCGCCTTTGAGGCGTTGCGGCCCTCGCGCCCTATGGCGAGGGCCTTTTTTGCGGGGTCGACCATGACCGTGGCGGCCATCGAGCCGTCCTCGCGCCTGCTTATCCTCACGTCGCTGACGAGCTTGCGGTTGAGCACGTTGGCGACGAACCTGGCGGGGTCCGGCGCGTACTCGACAATCTCGACGTTGCGCTTTATGGCGTTCTGCGCGGCGCGTATCGACGAGCCGCCCTTGCCGATCGCCGCGGCGACGCGACCCTCGTCGACGACAAATATGACGCGGTCGTGGCGCTCGTCCTCGACGCAGTCGCGCGCGGCGACGCGCGTCTTGCCCTCAAAGAGCGACATCAGGCGCAGCTGGTCCTGCGTTATGCGTATCTCGGTCATTTCCTCGCGGCCTCCCCCTGGATCGCCTTTACCCTCGCGGCGGCCAGGCCCGTGAACGAGACGGCCGAGACGCGGTGCTGCCTGCCGCAGAGGCGCCCGAGCTCGACTGACGTCGAGGCCAGGCGCACGACGGGCACGCCGGCGCCCTCGGCGGACTCGGGCAGCGAGGCCGGCGCCGAGGCCGAGACCACGAGGAGCTTGCACCCCTTGAGGCCCGAGGCGGCCGCGCGCGCGCCGAGCCCGCACTTTTTTGCCTTGATCGCCTCCTTTAGCGCCTTTTGCAGCTCGCCGGCCATCCCCCTAGCGCCTCTTTGAGACCTGCATGTACAGGTCCACGGTCCCGCTGCCTATCGGGATGTTGCTGCCGACGATGACGTTCTCGGTCACGCCGCGCAGGCGCTCGACCTCGCCGCCGAGGGCCGCGCGCGCTATCGTCGGGACCGTGATCTCGAACGCCGCGCGCGCGAGCACGCTGTCCTTTGTGCCGGCGATGCCGTGGCGGCCTATCTGCTGCATGTAGCCGCGCGAGCACATGAGGTCGGCGATCAGCATGATGTAGCGGTCGTCGACCTCGAGGCCCTGGTCGGCGAGCGTCGTGTTTAGCTCGCGGATTAGCGCGGTCCGCGCGGCCTCTATGCCGAGCGTCTCGGATATCTCCATGACGTTGTTTGTGTGGACCCTGAGGCGGTCGACGCCCGGCACGCCGAGCACGCCGGCGAGGTTGGAGCCCGTCGTCTGGATCATCCACTCGCCGTCCGGCCCGGCTCGACCTGTGCCCTGTTGTAGAGCTCTAGGCCCTTGCGGCAGACCTTCTCGACGCCCGCGAGGCTCAGGCCCGAGGAGGCCATCGCCTCGGAGACGTTTGACTTTAGCTTGGCGTTGAACGTGCGCGTGTACTTTTTGGTGACGGCGGCGACCTCCCCGCCGGTCGCCTTTTTGCCGCTGTCGACTATCCTCTCGGACTCTATCAGCCTCGATATGTTGAACGCCTCGCCGTGGTCGCTGCGCGCGACGTCGATGCCGTCCTCGCCGTAGAGGAACTGGATGATGTGGCCGTGCGGGTCCCTCACTGTCCCGTCGTACTCGAGGCGTATGTGCTCGAGCGCGTTGATGAGGCGGCGCTGCATGTAGCCGCTCTGCTGCGTGCGCACGGCCGTGTCGACGAGGCCCTCGCGGCCGCCCATCGCGTGGAAAAAGAACTCGAGGGCCGAGAGGCCGTCGCGGTAGTTGGACTTGACAAAGCCGTGCGAGTCCGGGTTGTCGTCGTTTGGGCGGTAGTGCGAGAGGGCCCTGTCGCCGTACCCCTTGAGGAGGCGCTGGCCGCGGCGCGACTGCTGCCCGAGCGCGCCGGCCATCTGGCCGATGTTGAGCGACGAGCCGCGCGCGCCCGTCGTCGCCATTATCCTGCCGGAGTTTGACTCGTCAAAGGCCTGGTCGGCTATGCTGCCGGCCCTGTCGCGCGCCTTTGAGAGCTCGTCGGTGATGTAGATCTCCAGCGACTCGTCCACGGGCAGGCCGCGCACGGCCTGGAGCGTGCCGCGCCTCTTTTGCGTGATGAGCTCGGAGACCCTGTCATAGCTCTCGTTGATGTTGTCGAGTATCTTTGAGCGCATCCTCTCGGGCATCTCGAGGTCGGAGTAGCCGTAGCTGAACCCATAGTGCGTGATGAACTGCTTTGCGATGATGAGTATCGAGTTGAGGAAGTTCTTTGCCTGCGCGTTGCTGTAGTCCTTGGCGATCCTGTGGAGGACGCTCTCGGGCTCCTCGGCCCCTATCGACGACTTGTCTATCACGCCGCTGATGAGCTCGCCGTTCTTTATGACAATGTCCTGCCTTGGGCCCGACGTCCCGCGGGCCCACTTTGACGTCATGACATAGTTAAAGTCCGCAGGCAGGAACAGCGAGAAGAGCTGCTTGCCCGTGTAGAGCGGCTCGCCGCCGGGCCCCTTTGTCGCCGGCTTGGGGAGCTCGCCGGAATAGCCGCCGAGCATCGCATAGTTGGCAAAGTCGACCTGCGTCAGGTGCGTCTCGTCGCGCGTGAGCAGGTACGCGCCGGTCACAAAGTCGCGCAGGGCCCCTATTATGGGCCCGCCGTACCGCGGCGAGATTATCTGGTCCTGGACCCTCATCAGCAGCATGGCCTCGGCCCTGGCCTCCTCGCTCTGCGGCACGTGGAGGTTCATCTCGTCGCCGTCAAAGTCGGCGTTGTAGGGCGGGCAGACCGACGGGTGGAGTCGGAACGTCTTGCCCGGCAGGACCCTGACGTAGTGGGCCATGATCGACATCTGGTGGAGCGAGGGCTGGCGGTTGAACATGACAATGTCGCCGTCAAGCAGGTGGCGCTCTATGCGGTAGCCGACCTCTATCGAGTCGGCGATCGACGAGCGGTCCTCGACAAAGTCGAGGCGTATCTTGACGCCGTCGGGCCTCACGATGTAGTTGACGCCCG
Organism: Cenarchaeum sp.; assembly: GCA_007570915.1. Taxonomy (GTDB): domain Archaea; phylum Thermoproteota; class Nitrososphaeria; order Nitrososphaerales; family Nitrosopumilaceae; genus JAHRAL01. Next base: position 5,402 of record RKSK01000070.1, on the reverse strand, counting down.
GGTAGTGGTCCGGGCCGTTGTTGACGAGCTCCCTTATGCGCGCGATGTTCCACTCTGTGACGATCTCGGGTATCGTGAGCTTTGTCGCGATGTACGTCGGCACGCCGACCTCGGAGAGGTCGAGGTTGGGGTCAGGCGATATGACGGTCCGGCTCGAAAAGTCCACTCGCTTGCCCGAGAGCGACCCCCTGAACCTGCCCTCCTTGCCCTTGAGGCGCTGCGTGAGCGTCTTGAGCGGGCGGCCCGAGCGGTGGTGGGCCTGCGGTATGCCAGAGACCTCGTTGTCAAAGTAGGTCGTCGCGTGGTACTGGAGCAGGTCGACGAGGTCCTGCACGATGAGCGGCGGCGTGCCGGCCTCCTTGCTCTCCTTGAGGCGCTGGTTTACGCGTATGATGTCGACCATCTTGTGCGTGAGGTCGTCCTCGGACCTGATCCCCGTCTCGAGTATGATCGACGGGCGGACCGTGACGGGGGCCACGGGGAGGGCCTGCAGGACAAACCACTCTGGCCGCGCCGTCGACGGGTCGTAGCCGAGGAGGTCGAGGTCGGAGTCGGGTATCTGGAAAAAGCGCGCGCGGATCGTCATCGGCAGCAGGCGGTTCTCGCCGGCCTCGGTCTTTTCGATAAAGTTCGTCGGCTTTGTGAAGATGAGCTCGTACTGTGCCTTGCCGCAGTGCGGGCACTCCTTTGCCTTGCGGGCCTTCTCCAGTATCCCCTCGGGGATGCGCTTTTTGCGTATCTCAGTCGGCGACCAGACCGAGAAGCGTATGCCGTCGATTGACTTTGTCGCCTGGAATGACACGCCTACACCCTCTCCTTTATGAGCAGCCTCGGGGCCACGTTGAGGCTCTGCATCTCCTGCAGGAGCAGCTTGAAGGCGTACGCGACGGACACGGACTGGACCTTTGCCTTGTCCCCGCAGACGCGGCAGACGTAGCGGCGCAGCTTGACGTCGTGGTACGCGACGAGGCCGCAGCGCTCGCAGACGTACACGGATGACTTGTCGGACTCGTCGAGGAGGCGGTCCTTTAGTATCATTGACGCGCCGTACGCGATGAGGCAGTCGCGCTCCATCTCGCCGAAGCGCAGGCCGCCGCCCCGCGCGCGGCCCTCCGTGGGCTGCTTTGTGAGCATCTGGACCTGGCCCCGCGCGCGCGCGTGTATCTTGTCGGCGACCATGTGGTGGAGCTTTTGGTAGTAGACGACGCCGACAAAGACCTCGACGTCAAAGGGCCTCCCCGTGCGCCCGTCGTACATGACCTCCTTGCCCGAGTACTTGAAGCCGCGCGACTCCATGGCCTCCTTGACCTCGTCCATCTTTTCGCCGACAAAGGCCGAGCCGTCAAACTTTGAGCCGCGCAGCGCGGCGGCCTTGCCCGTGATCGACTCCATGAACATGCCTACGGTCATCCTCGAGGGGAACGCGTGCGGGTTGATTAGCACGTCCGGAGAGACGCCGTCCCTCGTGTACGGGAGGTCCTCGGCCTTGGCGAGTATGCCAAGGACGCCCTTTTGGCCGTGGCGCGAGGCGAACTTGTCGCCGATCTCGGGGATGCGCATGTCGCGGACCCTGATCTTGTACATGCGCCCGCCCTCGTCGGACTGGGTCATCACAACGGTGTCGACCATGCCGCCCTCGGACGGCCTCACGCCGACTGACGTGTCGCGCCTGTACGGCCCGCTCGACTCGAACTCGCGGTACTCCTCCATGAAGCGCGGCGGGCTCGTCTTGCCGATGAGCACGTCTCCGCCGGTGACGGAGGCCTCGGAGGCCACGACGCCGTCGGCCTCGAGCAGCCTGTAGGCCCTGTCGCCCTTGTACCCGCGCACGTTCTCGTCGGCCCGCGGTATCTCAAAGGTGTCGCGCATGCCGCCGGGGTACTGCTTTGCCTCGGCGTCGTATATGCGGTAAAAGAACGTGCGCGCCAGGCCGCGCTCGACGGAGGCCTTGCTGAGGACTATGGCGTCCTCGATGTTGTACCCGTCAAAGGGGAGCACGGCGACGACGCAGTTCTGGCCCGCGGGCCTGTCCTCCAGGCTCAGCAGGTTCATCGCCTTTGTCGTGACTATGGGGACCTGCGGGTACAGCATAAAGTGCTGCCGCACGTACGTGCTCGTGTTCATCACGGGCGTCGAGAAGCCGAGGCTCTGCTTTGCCATGGCCGACTCGTACGTGTTGCGCGGCGACTGGTTGTGCTCGGGGTAGGGGATTATGGAGGCGCCGACGCCGAGAATCGCCGACGTGAATATCTCGAGGTGCGTGTACTTTTTGGTGTCCCTGTCGCTGAGCGTGATGTAATAGTTCTCCTCCTCGTTTGCGTCGATGAGCTCTATGATGCCGTCGCGCAGCAGGTCCGTCCACGGCATGACGCGCTTTTCGACCTTTTCGAGCATCTCCGGCGTGAGGAGCGAGCGGCCGTCCTTTATGACGACGAGCGGGCGCATGACGCGGCCCGCGTTGCAGTTGACGTAGAGGCGCGACGTGGCGCCCTCGGCGTCGGGCTTTTGTATCGAGACGCCGATGTGCGCGTGGAGCTTGCCCGAGCGGCGCAGGTCGCGCATCGTGTCGGCGAGCTTTTGGCCGTCCTTGTGGTACCCGATGAGCTTGCCGTCGACAAAGACGCGCGTGCCGTCGCGCTTGACGTCGTCGCGCGTGTCGTCAAAGACCGTCACGCCCATGGCGTAGAGGCGCTCGATTACCTCCTCGGGCGGGACGTGGACCGATATGAGGGCCGAGAGCGCGAGGTTCTTGACGAGGCCGCAGTTGGAGCCCTCGGGCGTCTCGCTCGGGCATATCCTCCCAAAGTGCGTCGCGTGGAGGTCGCGCGCCTCAAAGTTCGGCTGCGTGCGGCTCAGCGGCGACTGGATGCGCCGCAGGTGGCTTATCGTCGAGAGGTAGTTTGTGCGGTCGAGGAGCTGCGTGACGCCCATGCGCCCGCGGCCCCAGTTGCCCGTTGCGATCGCGTTGTTGAGCTTGTCCGATATTATGCCCGGCCTCACGGCGGCGGCGACGGCGTTGATCCCGCGCTTTTGGCCGGAGCGCTCCAGCTGGTACTTCATGTCGCGGACGAGGCTGCGAAACGCGGTCCGGAACAGGTCGGCGAGCATCTGGCCGGCGAACTTGACGACCTTGTTGCCATAGTGGTCCTTGTCGTCGGGCTCTATCCAGCCGAGCTTGAGCTCTAGGAGCTTGCACGCGGCCTCGCCGAGAAAGCGCGCCTTTTCCTTGCGGTTCTCCGGGTGCTTGCCGAGGTGCGGCAGGAGGCTCCAGTCCAGGAGCGTCTCGGCGCGCTTTATCTGGAACTCCTCGAGCATGCCGGGCGCTATCCTCTTGCTGATGTACACGATGGCGTCCTTTGACGTGACGACCTCGCTTGACTTTTCAAAGGACGCCTCGAGCTCGTTGCTTATCGCGTCCACCAGCGACACGGTAGAGGCGATGTCCCTGTCCGACTCTACGCCGAGCGCGCGCATCAGCGTTATCACGGGAATGTCCACGGGCGAGCCGGGTATGCGCGCGACGATGAGGTCGTCCTTTTTCATGAGGAGCTCGAGCTTTGAGCGGTAGCCGATTATCGACGAGTAGACCTTTGCCTTGTGGACGATGTTGTTGCTCGCCTTTTCCCTGTCGACTATGATCTTGTTGTACGAGAGGTCCTCGAGGCCCACGATGACGCGCTCGGAGCCGTTGATGACAAAGTAGCCGCCTGGGTCTCGCGTGTCCTCGCCGTGCTCGACGAGCTGCTCCTCGGTGAACTTGTTCAGTATGCACATGCTCGACTTTATCATCACTGGGATGTCGCCGATGTGCACGTCCTTTGTCTCGAGGACCTTGTTGTCCTCTATCACGTGTGCCTCCACCATCACGGGCGCGGCGTAGGTCACGTTGCGCAGGCGCGCCTCGGCCGGCGTTATGCTCGTGATCGACCCGTCGAGCTCCATCATGCGCGGCGCCTTGCGCTTGACCTTGCCGAGCTGTATGCGGTAGGGGTACTCGGCGTTCTCGACCTCGACCTGGGCGATCTCGTCTATGATGCTCTGCAGGCCGCGCTCGAGGAACTCGTCAAACGAGTTTAGGTGCTGCCTGGCGATCCCCTCGCGCCGCAGTATGTCCTGGATTATGGGCCAGCGCTTGCTAGATGGGTCCGCCGTACCCTACACCTCCACGACGTACCGGTAGTAGACGCTCTCGCCGGCCGTGCTGCTCTCGCGCGTGATCCTGACGAGGTCGCCGGGCTTGACGCCCAGGCCGAGTATGGCGGGGTCGCTGGCGAATATGAGCCGGCCCGCCGCGCGTGGCGGTATATACTTAAATAATACACGTTTTAGAGGGGGCGCCGTTGAACGCGGCAGCCATTGCAGCGATCGCCCTCTCGGCAGTAATGCTGGCCAGCGTCGGCGCGGTTCCCGCCCACGCGCAGCTGCCCGAGCCCATAACGGTCATGACCGACAAGGAGGAGCCCTATGCTGCCGGCGAGACGGTCACGGTGACAGGCACGGTCAGCAGGCCGGGCCAGAGCTCAATCCCGATCACCGTCCAGGTCATGGCCCCGAACAACAACAGGGTCTTTGTCGACCAGGTGTCCCTGGGCGAGGGGGGGCAGTTTGAGTTCATGTTTACGGCCGGCGGCCCGCAGTGGAGGGATGCCGGCACGTACACGATAAACGTCACGTACGGGCCAATCCCGGCGAACGCCGTGAGGGCCTCGGCGGCCATAGAGTTCACCGGCGGCGCGCCGGCCCCGACACCCCCGCCCGTCGAGCCCGAGCCGACCGGCCCCATAGTGGATCCCGACCTTGCCGGGCTGCTGAGCGGGATCCAGATCGTCGGCGGCGAGATTGTCAGCATAGCAAAGGGCGTCAACACGCCGTCGATAATCATCACGATAAACGCCGAGGACGACGGGACGATCACCGTCCCCATGCCCAGGAGCGTGCTCGACTCGAGGACGGAGGGCCAGGAGGGCGATGACGTGCCCTTTAGCGTGATAGTCAACGGCGAGATAAGCGACGCCGAGGAGGTCGACACGACCCCGGCGGCGCGCACGCTCGTCATCGAGTTCTTTGCCGGCGACAACCAGGCCATAGAGATAATCGGGAGCTTTGTCATCCCAGAGTTTGGCGCAGTCGCCGTCGTTATCCTGGCGGCGGCCATAGTCGCCATCGTGGCCATTGGGTCAAGGTCACGGCTCGGCATCATGCCCAGGTACTGAGCCACCGTGGTCCGCCTACCCCAACGCACGCTCCCGCTCGCGGGGGTTTTTGCCCTCGCGGCCGCCCTCCTCATGGTTCCCGCGTCGAATGCCATGGCCCAGACGGGCATGAGCATCGACGTCACGACGACTGACGGGAGCGACATCGTAATCTCCGGCATGACGACAAAGTCCGACCCCATAGCGGTG
>RKSK01000044.1 GCA_007570915.1 Cenarchaeum sp. | reverse complement strand
AGGCGCGGACAGGGAGGTGGCCAGCGTGGCCCTCGGCGGCGCGCTGGCCGTCGGCGGCGCGGCCCCGCGGACAGCCGCGGTGCAGGCCGGCTCGCAGGCTACCGTGATGACCATCACGCACGAGGCGCTCTCCTCGACGGCGTCCACGCCGAGGGTGTCGTACGTCCCGGGAGATCTCCACATAAACGAGACGGTGATCGACCTCACCACGCACTCCACACTAGACTCGCTTCCCTTCCTGCACGGGCGAACCAGCATCGAGGAGCTGCTAGTCCAGCCGCGCGTGGTAGGCCCCGTGACAGCTATCGCCTCGGACGGAACCGCCCCAGCTGTAGAGTCTGCGGCGTTCCAGGGCCCTGGCCGCATCGACGTCGCGTTTGGCGAGCCGGTCACCGTCCCTGACTCGGGATGGGCGGTCGCCTCGGACTCGGGCGGCCTGGCAGTCGCCTCTGCGGCCACGGCCACCACGGACTCTGTCGCGCGCCTGGCAGTGTCGCCTGCCACCAGCGGCGTCACGTACACGGTGCGCGTGCCAGCGGCGCTTGCCGACAAGGCGACAACGCCAAACGCGGTGCAAGCAGGCGCCACCATAACTGCCACCTGGGACGGTTCCGAGACGCCTGTCGATTCTTCACCCCCGACGTTCACGGCACGCACGGTAAACGCCACGCGTGTCGAGGTGACCTTTGACGAGCCGGTCAGCGGAGCCGTCTCCGCAGCACAGTGGACTGTAGCCGGGATCGCGGCCTCCTCGTTGCGCGCCTCGCAGGACTCCGTGGAAGAGGCCACGTCGCTCTCCGGCACAACCTCGCTGTACCTCGTGACTAGCGTACTGGCAGCCGACGCGACGCCCGCGGTAGCGTTTGCGCCGCCCTCAACCCTGACGCTCGCCGACGCGGCCGGCAACGCCGTCGCCGCAGCCACGGTGACGGCCTCTGACGGGATCGCGCCGACCATAGCCTCGACGTCGACAAGCCTGTCCACGCGCGTCATTGTCGCGTTCAGCGAGGCCCTCAGGGGCACCACGACCGCCGCCGACTGGACGGTCAACGGCTCGGCGCCGGCCTCCATGCGCGCCGGCGCCGGCGCCGGCGAGGGCACGTGGGTCGCCCCGCCGCACCCCTCAAAGCCGCTGATCCTGTCCGGCTCGGGCTCTGTCATGCTCATAGCAGGGACGGCGCTTGAGCGCGGCTCGGCCCCCACGGTCGCGTACTCGCCAAGTGCCTCGGTTGCCGACCCGCTCACCGACGCCGCGGGCAACCCCCTCGCGACGCCGGCCACAACGCGGCCGACCGTCACCCCGCCGACGGTGTCGCCGCCGGAGCCGCTTGTCACGCCGGCGGTGTTCACCGCGCGCACGGTAAACGCTACGCTTGTAGAGGTCGCATTCGGCAAGCCCGTAACCGGCGCCGTCGCCGCGCCACAGTGGACAGTCGACGGGACGGCGGCCTCCTCGCTGCGCGCCTCGCAGGGCTCCGCCGCCGAGGCCACGTCGCTCTCCGGCGCGACGGTCCTCTACCTGGTCACTAGCGCGCTAGCCGCCGACGCGCGGCCCGCCGTCTCGTTCACGCCGCCGGACACGCCCACGCTCTCCGACTCTGGCGGGAGCATAGCGGGCGCGACGGTGACGGCCGCCGACGGGATCGCGCCTACCGTGGCCTCGGCGGCCACGTCGGCAACGTCGGTCACGGTCACGTTCAGCGAGGCAGTTTCCGGCACTACGGGCGCGGGCGAGTGGGTCGTCGGCGGCACGCAGCCGGCGTCGCTTAGGCTCGGGGCGTCGCTGCCCGCGGCGGCCGTCTCGGCCTCCTCGGCTACAGGCCTCACGCTCGTCATGCCCGGGCCGCTCTCGCCCGACTCGACGCCCGATGTGAGGTACTCGCCGGTGGCCGGCACCATGGGCCTCACGGACACGGTCTCCTACACTGCCCCGCCCCACGAGACTGCCACGCCGATGCAGCCGCATTCTGCTACCGCCACGGATGGGATCGCGCCGACGCCGGCGGCGGCCTTTGCCGGCCCGGGGGCGATCGCCGTCACGTTCGACGAGGCGCTCGCTAGCCCCTCAACGATAGCCGGCCTGGCCTACGCGGTCACGGTTCCTGACGACAACGACACGGACGCCTCGGTCACGGTGGCCGTCTCATCAAAGTCGTACGACGCAGCGTCTAGGGTGCTCACGCTCGTGCTAGCCGCCGACGCGCCCGCGGGAGTGCCGCACAAGGTCTCGCTTCCGGCATCCGGCCTCACCGACGCGGCCGGCAACGCCGTTTCCGCGTCGTCCCTTGCCGCCACCAGGGCAGACGCAGAGGCCCCCACGTTCACGGCTCGCACGGTCAACGCCACGCGCGTGGCCATCACGTTCAGCGAGCCCGTCAGCGGGGCGGTCTCTGCCTCACAGTGGACGGTGGGCGGCACGGCGGCCTCTTCTCTGCGCGCCTCGCAGGACTCTGCCGGCGAGCCCGCGTCGCTCATAGGCTCGACCTCGCTATACCTCGTGGCCTCGGGCATCGCGCCGGACGCCACGCCTGCCGTCGCGTTCGCGCCCCCCGAGGCGCCTACGCTCGCCGACGCTGCCGGTAACGCAGTCGCCGCGGCGACTGTGACCGCGTCTGACGGGATCGCGCCGGCTCCCACGGCGTCCTTTGCCGGCCCTAGGGAGATCACAGTCACGTTCGACGAGACGCTCGCCATACCCGAGACGATAGCGGGCCTCCCCTACGCCGTCACGGTTCCAGACGGCTCTGACGAGGGCAGCGCCCCAGACGCGGTAGGAGTCTCGTCCACGTCATACGACGCCACGTCCAGGACGCTTGCGCTCGGGCTCGCGGCCGACGCGCCCACGGGCGTCGCGCACACGGTCTCGCTTCCGGCATCCGGCCTCACCGACGCGGCCGGCAACGCCGTTTCCGCGTCGGCCCTTGCCGCCACCAGGGCCGACGCCGAGGCGCCGTCGTTCACTGCCCGCACGCTCAACGCCACGCACGTTGTCGTGACGCTCAGCGAGCCCATGACCGGCTCTACTGCCTGGACGGACTGGAGAATAGGTGGCCGGATGCCGGTCTACACGTCGGCGAGCCTCTCTTCCCACTCCTCGTCTGCGCGCCTGGACTCCTCTGACACAATCTACCTTGGATTTACCCTATGGCCTGCCAGCCCCCTCATTCTCCCGGACGACCGCCCAACCGTGGCGCACGTCTCGCCTGACCCGCCAACGCTAAGGAGCGCCGCGGGAATCCCGCTTCCGTCCACCGCGCCCCCGCATGTGGAGGTGGCCAATGACCTCCCTTCGCGCACAGTGGCCCACACGTGGTTTGAGGACGCCCGCACGGTCATGGTCGCGCTGAGCGAGGCCCTTGACGCGTCCGCAATCCCGACGGCACTGCCCCCGCAAAACCTGTCCCCGCCGCTGGGCGCGCTGGCCATAGACTATTCGGAGGGATCCAAAACCCTAGAGGTAAGCACGTCCGCCCCCGCCACACCCGGGGAGCACTATGCGCTCACCATACCCGTAGGGGCGCCTGACCCTATCGACGCGGACGACCCGTCAACCCCGGGCAGCCCGCCTGCGCTGAGAGTGTCTGCGACGTTCCACGAGGCCTGGCCGCCCACATTTACGGCACGCACGTACAACGCAACGCACGTTGCGGTCATGTTTAGCGAGCCGCTCAAGGGAATCACGCACGCGGCAGAGTGGGCGGTGGAGGGGACCGCTGCCGCGACGCTGCACGGGGTTCCGGACTCGTGGGGAGAGGCGCACACGGGGAACTATTGGCTTGTCAATTCCCTTGCCAGCGCGATGCTGCGCGACAAACCGCCCACGGCGCCGGCCTCGTCGCTGGACGCAGCGTATGGCCTCCTGGTCGGGCTTGACGCGCCCGCGATGGGGCCTGCCTCGACGCCGCAGGTCGCGTTTACGCCCCAGTCGACCACCCCGCTCACTGACATGGCAGGCAACGCGCTGGCCGCGGCCGTGGTGACGGCAGCTGACGGGATCAGGCCAACGTCGGTGTCTGCAAGGTTTCTGGATCTGACGACCGTTCTCGTAACGTTCAGCGAGCCGATCGTCGGGCACTGGGGCATGGCTGGCGCCTCCGTCACGGGCGGCCTGTCCGTCCTGAGTCCCATAGAGAGCTGGCTCCACCGCTATTATTCCACCTACTCGACAGAGGGCATCACGGGGAACGCCCGTGACATGCTGCGCCTAACCGTATCGCCGGCCACTGCGGGCGAGACGTACACGATCGGGATCCCGCCCGTCGTGGCCGACAGGGCCGCCGCCCCAAACATGATGGAGTCGCGCTCCGAGGTTACCGCCACATATGCCGCGCCCGAGCCGTTCACGGCCAGGACAACTGGCGTCGGCACGACCACGGTGAGCTTTGCCTCTGCCACCCACGGGGTGCTTGACGCGCGCCACTGGGGGGTCACCGACGACAGCGGCGCCAGCGTGCCGATCCACGGCATATCGGGCAGCCATTCGACCCACGTGACGGCAGCGCGCGACGCGCCCCAGATGGTCACGGGTCCCGGCGCGCCCCCGGGAACGGAGCCTGGTCAGACCGCAGGCATACTCTCCACGAGCCCACTGTTCTCCATCACGATCGCGCACGCGCCCCTGCCATCCACAGGCTCCACGCCGACCGTGTCGTACAGCCCGTCAGGGCCGGGCCTGGAGGCCGGCGGTTCTGCCCTCGCCTCGCACTCGACGCACTCCGCAGACGAGATGCCTCCGACGTTCTCTGTGTCCAGGGGCTCCAACAGCCGCGCCTACACGGTATCCTTTAGCGAGCCGGTCAGGGCCGTGGGAGGCGCCACGCTCACGGCAGACCACTGGGAGGCGCACGACGACCCGCCGCGGCGCACCTATCCCTACTCTGCCTCGACCGCACACGACCTGGTAGGATTTGCGCCCAACCTACAGGGGGGAGAGATTGACATCCGGACAGGGACGCACGCCGTCTTTGCGCACTCTCCCGTGCTAATGTTCCGCACCCATGACTACCGCGAGACGCTCCCAATAGTGGATCTTGCGGATCCTCCCAACCAACTACAAAACATGACAATCGCTGCCATCCCGAACACGCCTGACGCTCTCCCGCCTGCCTTTATGGCGCACACGACCTCAAAGCGCTCGACCATGGTAGAGTTTACCAGCGCGGTCTCGGGCACCATTGACATATCCGACTGGTTCCTGTCAGAGGGTTCGACAGGCAGAAAGGTGAGTTCTGTGCAGCACGGCCACAGCAAGTGGGAGTCTTCTGACGAGCGCCTGGGAGTGTCGGCGGACTATCCGACGTCCCGCATAACGCTCTGGCACGACGAGCTCTCCTCGACTGGCTCGACTCCAACCCTGTCGTACACGCAGCCTGCCACGGCCGATCGCACACTGGTGGCCAGGGACGGAACCGCCGTAAGGTCGGCGTCCGTAGCCTCCGCCGACTGGGTATCCCCGGAGCTGGTGTACGCCAGGTTTTCTGCCCCTGACACAATAGAGCTTGCCTTCACCGAGGCAATGGAGCCAAACCACGGAATCCCGGTAAGCGTCACGCCTGGCCACTATACGTACTTTGAGTACACCGGCGTGTTCGCGTCGCCAGACGGAGGCGGCAAGACCATGAAGATCCACACTAGGGAGCTTCCCGAGGGTGAGTATTATCTAAAGCTCGGCGCCGGGGGGATCTTTGACGCGTCCCGGGAGGGCAACGCGTACGATGCGCCCTCTAGTATCCCCGTGACCCATGACTTTACCGCACCTACCTTTGTTGCCCGGGTCGAGGACCAGGGCAGGATAGAGATAGAGTTCAGCGAGCCTGTGTCGGGCTCCACCTCGCCGGCAGAGTGGAGCGTCGATGGCGCCGCCCCGGCGTCCGTATCGACGGCCGGCAGGACTGTGACGGGCAGCTCAAGCCTGGAATCTGCCGGGGAGATTGCCCTCCTCCTGCCCGCAGGCTCGCCACTGCCTGACAGCGGCGCCACGCCGCTAATAACGTACGCGCCAACCGGCGTCCTGCACGACATGCTGTCCTCCGGAGCCCCGACCAACAGGGTGGCGCCTGCCTCGGTCAGGGCCACGGACGTGGTGGCCCCCACGGTATCCAGCGCAGAGTTTGCCTCTGCCGGGGAGATAGACGTGACGTTCACCGAACCGGTCGCGGCGCCTGCGCTTGGGTGGGCAGTCTCCACGGCAGGGGGGAGCCTTGAGGTAACGTCCGTCTCGGAGGGCTCCTCCCCCCGCGTGGTCCGCCTTGGCGTGTCCTCGGCCACACAAGGATCGGCGTACGCCATTGCGATTCCAGACGGGCTGGAGGACAGGGCCACGGCTCCAAACGCGATAGAGCCGCGCACGCGAGTGATCGCCGTGTACGGGAGCCAGACCGCCCCGCCGCCGCTCGTGTCCTCGCTCGAGATGGCCGTCCTTCGCGACTCCACCCCGGACGGCACGGACAACCCGGCGCCTCGCACGGGGCCAAACGCGCACTATGCGAGGGCGGGGGACATTGTGAGGGTGCGCGCCACGCTAGGCGAGCCCGCACCGGCCGGCGACGCCGGCGCGCCTCAGGCGTCCTTCCTAGGCGGAGCCATGGCGCGCATGCAAGACGTCTCGGACGGCGAGGCGGGGCAGCCGGCACGCACGGTGTGGTCTGCGTCCCACGCCGTCTCCCAGACGGACACGGAGGGCAGGCTCGCGTTCACAGTCATGACTAGGTCAGGCGACCTCGCACTGTCGTTTGCGGAAGACGATCTTGGGGAGGGCGCGCAAACTGCGATCATAGACACGACGCCCCCGACGTTCACCGCGCGGACGTATAACAGCACCCACGTCTTTGTGCACACTAGCGAGCCCATGACTGGAACGGTCTACCCGGAGCAGTGGGTAATAGACGGAAGCCCGGCCGCAGGCTTTGGTGGCTATTCGGTTAACATATTGCCTGGTCACCATGCCGGCTTTGGCCCAGCAGGGCATTCGACATGGGCTAAATGGTCGCCGCCCGGCGTCACGACTGGCAGCCATGCAGATCCCGGGGGCTCTTGGCTCAGCGTGATGTACGCGCAGTATGGCGACCCAAGCAAGAGGCTTGAGCCTGACGCTAGGCCGACCATCGAGTTCACGGCGTCTGATCAGTCCACCCTGGCGGATCGCGCCGGAAACAAGATGGCCTCCACGGCGGCCCCCCACGTGACGGCAGCCGACGGCATACCGCCGCACATGTCGGGAATGGCGTTCTCCGGCCCGCGGACGCTAGAGATCACGCTAAGCGAGGCGCTTGACCCCTTGACCATTCCATCCGCATTCCCACAGGACGCGCTGGATCCTCGGCTTGGGGAGATAACGGTGTCCTATGAGGCGGGCTCTAGCAGCATGGGACTTGGCACTGCCCTGCCCGCCGTCCGGGGCACCGCGTACACGTTCACTATGCCAAATGGCGTGACCGACGCTTCCAATGTGAACGACCCGATGGCTGCAAACAACGAGTTTAACCGTGACCCGTACGCGTGGTCGCATGGGCCACACTCGGTCACGGCGACATACCTGAACCAGGAGCCCCCGATGTTCGCGGCGCGCACGGTAAGCGCGACCCTCGTCGAGGTCGCCTTTGGCGTGCCCGTCAGCGGCGCAGTGGCAGCCTCGCAGTGGGCAGTCGCCGGCACCGCGGCCTCCTCGTTGCGCGCCGCGCAAGACTCTACAGCAGAGGCAACATCGCTTTCTGGAGCCACACTGCTCTACCTTGCCACTTCGGGACTCGAGCCAGACGCGACGCCAACAGTGGCATTTGTGCCCCCGAAAACGCCGACACTCCTTGACCCGGCAGGATCGGCGGTCGCCGCGGAGGCGGTGACGGCCACTGACGGAATATTCCCGACCATGGCCTCGATCGGCCTAGAGGCGCCCACGCAGGTCGTTGTGACGTTCAGCGAAAAGCTCGACGGCACGACGTCCATATCGGACTGGACCGTTGGGGGCCTCACGCCCGCCTCAATGCTCGCAAGATCCGTGACGGGAATGTGGGAAAGCCGGCCTGGCCCCACATGGCCGCTGACGCTAGACGACTCGGGGGCAGTCATGCTAGTGGCGGGAATCGCCGTTGAGCAAGGCTCCACGCCGGTCGTAGAGTACGCGCCGGCCGCCCCTGCCACCGACTCTCTGGCCGACGCCGCCGGCAACCCGCTAGAGCCGTCTGCCGTAACGCTACGGGCTGTCACTTCGCCGACGCCGTTCACGGCGCGCACGGTCAACGCGACGCTCGTAGAGGTCGCATTTGGCAAGCCTGTCACAGGCGCCGTCGCCGCGTCGCAGTGGGCGGTCGACGGGGCGGCGGCCTCGTCGATTCACGCGACTCAGGCGTCCGCGTCCCCCGCCACGTCGCTCACAGGGGCCACGTCGCTCTATCTCGTCACGGGCGCGTTGGCGGCTGACGCGCACCCCGCCGTCGCGTTTTCGCCCCCCGCCACGCCGACGCTGGCCGACTCGGACGGGAGCATAGCGGCG
>RKSK01000085.1 GCA_007570915.1 Cenarchaeum sp. | reverse complement strand
CGGCCCTGCACTCCTTCGAGTCGATGATGCACTCGCGCCGCCAGATGTTCCGGACCGTCTACTTTCACAGGGCCGTGCGCGCGGCCCAGTCGACGATACTGCGGGCCTTTGACCTCGCCGCCGGCGAGCTCGGCCTCGCGTCGCTCACGCTGGGCGAGTATGTCGGGCTCACCGACGACACCGCGATGGCCCGCCTCCGCTCGCTGCGGCCGGACACGCGCGCGGTCCGCGACGCGCAGGCCCTCGCGCGCGAGTACGAGTCGCGCACCCTCCCGCGCTGCGTCCTGGACGTGGCCCTCGGCGGCCGCGCGCCGGACGCGGCGGCGATGCGCGCCGAGATCGCCGTGGCCGCGCGCGTGGCCGAGAGCCTCGTCCTGGTCGACGTGGCGGGCGCCTCCGCGATCCCGCTTGCCGCCGGCGGCCGCGCCGTGGGGCACGTCACGCTCGTCGGCGAGCCGCGCGGCGAGGCCACGGCCGAGGACGTGCCCTTTTCGCGCCTGCCCCTGCTCGCCGCGCTCCTCGGCCCGGCGGGCACGCTGCGCGTCTACGCCAGGGGCAACACAAAAAAGGTCGCCGCGGCGGCCTCGGCGGCGCACGCGAGATGGCACGCAAGGGGCGCATAGTCATAAAGCTCTCGGGGAGCACGTTTGCCCCCGCGGCCCTGCCGCGCCTCGGCGAGATGGCCGCGGCCCTCGCGCGCGCGCCGGCCGCGCTGCAGCCCATAGCCGTCGCAGGCGGGGGCGAGGCCGCGCGTACCTACATCTCGCACGCGCGCGCCGCCGGCGCCGACGAGTCGGCCCTAGACGAGCTCGGCATCGACGTGTCAAGGCTCAACGCGCGCCTCCTCATACACCACCTCGGGGCCCGGGCGCACCCGCGCCCGCCCGAGACGCTGCGCGAGGCCGAGGACGCCGCCGCGACGGGGCGCATCGTCGTCGCCGGCGGCCTCTATCCGGGCCAGAGCACCAACGGGACCGCTGCCCTCCTCGCCGAGCGCCTGCGCGCCGTCGAGCTCGTCAACGCGACTGACGTTGACGCGATATACGACAGGGACCCCAACAGGGACGCCGGCGCGAAAAGGCTGCGGCGCGTCACGGTGCGCGACCTGCGCGCGATGCTCGCCGGCGAGGGCTCGATGGCCGGCGGCTATGACCTCATGGACATGATTGCGCTCAAGGTGATCGAGCGATCGCGCATGCGCGCGCGCGTCATAAGGTCGGACCCGCGCACGGTGGCCGCGGCCCTGCGCGGGCGCGCGGCCGGAACGGAGATCATTCACGGAGGACAGGGTACCGGTCGTTCCAGATCTCCACGTGCGAGCCGCCAAACTCGGGCATCCCGGACTCGACGAGCCTCCTGAGTATGCCAAGGGCCTCCTCTCGCGCGAGCGCGCGCGACTGGGCCTTTGTGAACCCGTCGGCGTCGACAATAATCGCGACGTGGCCGTCCGGCGAGCGTATCGCCGAGGCGTACTCCTCCTCGCCGACGGGCATGAACGTGCCGCCTGACCTTTTGGTGGTCAGCGTGAGCATCGCAAAGCCGGCGATCCCAAAGAGGCGCATCTGCGAGGCCGCGGCGCGGCGCTTGCCCTCCCTGACGGCCTCGTGGTAGCGCATCTGCGGGGTCGCGCGCGCCGCGCTCGGATATTAAGCGTTGCCCGCCCCTGCGCGCCGCGCCGCGTCGGGCCACCTGCCCTTGCCGGGCGTGACTGTGGTCTGCGACCTGATCGCGACGCACCTGTGGCAGTACGTGCGGGCCCGCCCGCGCGTGTTGCGCTGAAAGCTAGCGCCGCACCTCGCGCACGTGCGCGTGCGCTCGGCGATCGTCTGCTGCCCCGGCCTGCCCGCCGTCCGCTCGCGCGAGAGGCGCGCGCGCCTCGCCTTGACCTCCGGC
The DNA here is from genome assembly GCA_007570915.1 of Cenarchaeum sp. GTDB lineage: Archaea > Thermoproteota > Nitrososphaeria > Nitrososphaerales > Nitrosopumilaceae > JAHRAL01. The sequence goes on along the minus strand of RKSK01000085.1, from coordinate 2,064 downwards.
CTCGAGCCGTACTCGGCCATGAGCCTCTTGTGCTTTTCGGCGTTGGCGGGAATCGCATAGTAGCGCCTCATGTACTCGTTGTACTTGGCCCTGTCGGTCCTCTTGACGCGCGACGTTATCCGCACCATCGGGCCGGCCCCCCAAAAGCGTGGTATATAATCATACTAGGCGCGCGCGCCCATCTCGCGGGCCATCCTCGCGCACTCGAGGGCCTCCTCGCGGCGGCCCAGGCGGGTGAGGACCACGCCCTTGGCCGAGTACACGCCGGCCTCGGCGGGGTCAAGCTCGATCGCGCGGTCCAGCGCGGCGAGGGACTCGGCGTTCCTGCCGAGCATGCCCAGGGCCACGCCCCTCGTATAGTGGGCCTCGCCGATCGACGCGGAGATGCCGATGGCCGCGTCGGCGGCCTCGAGGGCCTCGTCGTGGCGGCCCATGCGGCCGAGCATGCCGGCGCGCGCGCAGTGCGCGCGCGCCGCGCCGGGCCCGCAGCGCGAGGCGCGGTCCATCGCGGCCAGGCCCTCCTCGGGCCTCCCCAGCAGCTCAAGCGCCATGCCCATGGCCTCGTGCGCCATGGCCATGGCGGGGTCGAGCTCCACGGCGCGCGCAAAGGACTCGAGGGCCTCGTCGTGGCGGCCCAGGCTCCCGAGGGCCACGCCGACGTTGTAGTGAAAGTTGGCGTTCGACGGGTCGGCCCCCATGGCCTCCCTGCCGCACTCGATGACGCCCTTGTGGTCGCCCTCCCTTATGAGCGCGTCCAGCGCCGCCTGGTACTCGCGCGAGGCCTCCTCGGCGCGCCCGTCGCCGCCAAGGCGGCTCGCGCGGCGCCAGGCCTCGCCGGCCTCGCCCTGCGCGCGCCTCCTGCCAAGCCCAAGCATGCGCGCGCGGCGCGCGCGCGGGCAGATATATCCGTTTAACCCCCCAATAGGCATAAAAGCGCCCCGCAGCGCCGCGGCGCGCCGTGAGGCTGCTCTTCCTTGGCACGTCCGCGGCGGTCCCGACGCCCGAGCGCGGCCTGGCGTGCACGTGCGTGGAGCGGTCCGGCGAGATACTCATGTTTGACGCCGGCGAGGGCGCGCAGGTGGCCTTTGCGCGCGCGGGCCTGGGCTGGAACAGGCCCATGCGCGTCTTTGTGACGCACATGCACGGCGACCACTGCGTCGGCGTCCTCGGCCTGATACAGACGATGTCGCTGCACCACAGGGCCGAGGCCCTCGAGGTCTATGGGCCGGAGGGCATCATCGAGTTTGTCACGGCGAGCCTGCGCTCGCTGGACGTCATACCGCCGTTCCCGCTCGCGCTCACGGCGGTCTCGCCCGGCACGGTGGTCGCGGCGCGCGGCTATGACGTGCTCGCGTGCGCGGCGCTCCACAGGGTAGAGGCGTACTCGTACCTCCTCGCCGAGCACGAGCGGCCCGGGCGCCTCGACACGGCCGGCGTCGAGGCCCTCGGCGTGCCGCGCGGGCCCCTCTGGGGGCGCCTCCAGTCCGGCGAGGACGTCAAGGTGGGAGGCAGGACGGTCCGCGCGCGCGACGTGACCGGCCCGCCGCGGCGCGGCCTGCGCGTCGGCGTCTCCGGCGACACGAGGCCCACGCCGGGCCTCGAGGAGTTCTTTGCGGGGTGCGACTGGCTCGTCTTCGAGTCGACGTTCTCGCACGAGCTGCGCCAAAAGGCCCTCGACACGATGCACACGACTGCGCGCGAGGCCGGCGAGCTCGCCGCGCGCGCGGGGGCGAAAAACCTCGTCCTGACGCACTTTTCGGCCCGCCACGGCGACGCCGCGGGCCTCCTCGCCGAGGCGCGCGAGGCCCACGCGTCGGTCACGGCCGCGCACGACGGCCTGGAGATAGAGGCCTAGCGCGCAGTCCCCCCGAGCGCGCCCGGGAGCGCGTCGGCGATCGCGCCGCCGGCCCTCGCGAGCGCGCCTGTGAGCATCTCCGTGACCCACGACAGCGCGCCGTCGCGCACGCCGGCGACGTCCGAGGCGAGCGCGCCCATGACGCCCTCGAGGCTTGGAAAGGCGGCCACCGTCTGCGGCAGGAAGAGCACCGCCGCCAGGGCGAGCAC
>RKSK01000077.1 GCA_007570915.1 Cenarchaeum sp. | reverse complement strand
TTGTCGAGAACCAGGGCAACGAACCGGTCTTCTTCCACATTGTGGGGGAGATCCTCGACAGGGTCACGCAGGGCGGAAGGGTCCAGTCGGGCCCGACCGAGACGTGGCTCCTTGGCGGTTCGCAGAACATGATCGTCGACGTCGTCTTTGACGAGCCGGGGGTGTATGTCGCAGTCAACCACGACTATGCGGCGATATTCTCCGGAGCGGCGACGGTCATCGTGGCCGGCGACCCGTTTGGCCTGGTCGAAAAGCACGGCCTGCCTGACGCCGTCTCGGACTCGTACGCCTACGCGCTGGGCAACCCCAGCGACGCAGTCCCGCCCATGGGAATGAACAGCATCGAGCACCCGAGCCTGAACCTGCACGGCCTCTACACCGACGAGCGCGCCGCCGCGATAGCGGCAGAGCTCGGAATCGAGACCTCGACGTAGCGGCGCCCAAAAACACCCTTTTCCCTTTTTCATTTTCCAAACCGTTATTAGCCGTGCGCATGGCCCCCGCGCGCGTTGGCCGAGCACTCTGCGCTGATATGCGACAAGGTGGACCCCATACTGCCAAAGATACTCAAGGACAACGGCATCCGGGTGTCCTACGAGCCCGAGATCACGCCGGAGGCGCTCCTCGAGGCCGCGCCGGCCCACACGATCATCGTCGTGCGGAGCCGCACCAGGGTCACCGCGGAGGTCATTGGCCGCGCGGCGTCGTGCCAGATCGTCGCGCGCGTCGGCGTGGGCCTCGACAACATTGACACGGCCGCCTGCGAGGCCCGCGGCATACGCGTGCTCAACGCAGTCGAGGGCGCGATGAACGCCGTCGCCGAGCTCGTCCTCGGGCTCATGCTCTCGATGGCGCGCCAGATACCGCGGGCCGACGCCGCGGTCCGCGGCGGCAGGTGGATAAAGAAGGACCTTGTCGGAAGCGAGCTGCGCGGCAAGTACCTCGGGATCGTCGGCATGGGCAACATCGGCAAGCGCCTCGCGCGCCTCGCGCGGGCCCTGAACATGAACATCATTGGCTACGACGTGGTCCCGATCGACGCCGAGCTCTCGCGCGAGGTGGGCCTTGTCAAGGCCGACCTCGACACGCTCTTCCAGAGCTCCGACTATGTCTCGCTGCACGTGCCGCTGCTCGACTCCACCAAAAACCTCGTCGACGCGCGGCGCCTCGCGCTGATGAAGCCGACTGCGCGCCTCATAAACACGTCGCGCGGCGGCATCGTCGACGAGGGCGCCCTCTACGGCGCGCTCTCCTCGGGCAGGCTCGCCGGCGCGGCCCTTGACGTCTTTGAGGTCGAGCCGGCGACCGCCAGCCGCCTGCGCGGGCTCGAGGCCATGGTCCTCACGCCGCACATCGGCGCGCAGACGGCCGAGGCGCAGGGACTCGCGGCCAACGTCATCGGCGAAAAGATAGTCCAGGCGGTCCGCGGCGTCACCTAGAGCGGCGCGCGATGCGGGCCGCGGCGGCCCCGCCGCCTATGCCGTTGTCGATGTTCACGACGGCGAGGCCCGGCGCGCAGCTCTGCAGCATTGACGCCAGGGCCGCGGCCCCGCGCCCGCCGTGGCCGTACCCGACTGACGTGGGCACGCCGATGACGGGCACGTCGACGAGCGAGGAGACGACCGTCGCCAGCGCGCCCTCCATGCCGGCGACGACTATGATCGCCCCGGCGCCGGCGCGGGCCATCTCCTCGACTGCGGGAAAGACCCTGCCGAGCGCGGCAATGCCGACGTCGTACGCCGTCACGCACTCGCAGTCCATGGCCTCGCACATGAGGCGCGCCTCCTCGGCGGTCCCGATGTCGGACGTGCCGGCCGCCATGATCCCTACGCGCCCGCGCGCGCCCCGGCGCCCGCGGCGCCTCGCGAGGACCGCCGTCGACCTCCTTGCGAGCGTGACCGTCGCGCCGCGCCGCCTCAGGCGCTCGGCGAGCCTGCCCCTGTCGCGCGGCCTCACCCTCGATATGAGCGCGACGCCGGAGGTCCGCAGCAGCCTCGCCGCTATGGCCTCGGCCTCGGCGAGCGTCTTTGTCGAGCCCAGGACGACCTCGGGCGTGCCGGTCCGCTCCATGCGCGAGGCGTCGACCCGCGCAAAGCCGCCGACGCGCTCTATGGCGTTGAGCGAGATCAGCGTGCGCGCGCGGCCCGTGCCGATCCGGCCGTCGCGCAGCGACTCTAGGACCTCGTCGAGCTCCATCCCCGCGGCGCGGCCGGCATCCCTAGATGCCACCTATGGCAGACCTTACGCTGGCCGCCGCGGCGTCCATGACGGCGCGCTCGCCGGCGTCAAGGTCGAGCTCGACTATCCTCTCCACGCCACGCCTGCCGACGACCGCCGGCACGCCCAGCGCGATTCCCGAGTGGCCGTACTCGCCGTCCAGCGGCGTCGAGACCGGCACGAGCTGCCGCCTGTCGCGCACGATCGACTCTAGTATCGCGGCGATCGCGTTGCCCGGCGCGTGCACGGTGGCCCCCTTGAGCGATATGACCTTGGCGGCGACCTTTCTTGTCGACTCTACAATCTCGGCTATCTTTTCCCTGGGCAGGACGTCGGCGAGCGGTATGCCCGAGACCGACGAGTGGCGCACGAGGGGCAGCATGTTCTCGCCGTGCTCGCCGATGACAAGCGCCCTTATCGAGTCGCGCGAGTGGCCCGTGGCCGCGTGGATAAACTCCCTGAACCGCGAGAGGTCGAGCATGCCGCCCATGCCCACGACGCGGCCGCGCTCGAGGCCGGACTCCCTGTGGGCCACGTGGACCATCGGGTCCAGGGGGTTTGTGACGGGGACGAGTATGGCGTCCGGCGCGTGCCTCTTTGCCTCGGCCGTGACGCTCCCGACGACCTTTGAGTTTATCCTCAGCAGGTCCATGCGCGTCATGCCCGGCTTGCGGCCCGCGCCTGCCACGATGACGACTATGCGCGAGCCGGCCATCTCGGCATAGTCGTTGGAGCCGCGCACGCTGACGTCGATGCCGAGCTCGGCGAGCGCGTGGCTCGTGTCCATTGCCTCGCCCTGCGGGAGGCCCTCGGCGATGTCGAGCAGGAGTATCTCGTCGTCCAGCCTGCGCAGCGCGCTAAAGAGGGCCGCGTCGCCGCCGACCTTGCCGGAGCCCACGATCGTGATCATCTGCGCGCGGGGGCGCGGGGGCGCGTAATTAAACCTAGTGTGGCCCCTGCCCCGGCCTGCCTCCCGGCGGCCCGCCGCGGGGGGCCGCCTGCCACGGGCGGCGGGCGCGCCGCCGCGCCGCGGGGCCTAGCCACCACGGCCCGGAGCCCTCTAGGCGCGCGATGCTCTGAACCGCCGCGCGCCTAAGCTCCGACCTGTGCGGGCTGGAGAGAAACCCGTGGAGCGGGTGCGCATATAGCAGGATCGCGTTCGCGACGGGGCGGGTGGCAAGCGACTTGCCCGCCTCGCCGGGGCGGTCGCTGAGGTACCTCTCCACTGCCCACGCCATGCGCCTGTCAATGTCCCCATGCGCATCGCGGATTGAGAACGGGCAGACGTCCGTGTCTGGCATGGCGCCAATTTTCAGCCGTATGCCAGCGCGCAGCTCTCGCGTCAATTCCGCGTTTCCAAAGTCGCCGATCCCACATATGGTCCTCCTGCCAAAGACCATGAGCGCCTGGTCCGTATGCCCGCTTATCCTGTCGACGTGCTCGTTATTTATGGCATATATGGGCGTGTGCAGCCGAATGGCCCTCGGCACGCCTGCCCTCCAAAGATCCCCGATGGCCATCTGGGAGTACAGGCGATCCTGCCTGAGGTCGACGTTTGCCCCGCTTTTGCAGTCTATCACCATCGCATGGCCGTGCCTGTCACTGGCCAGGACAATGTCGGGACTAACGTTTCTCCCCCCCACGCGAACGCTCATCTTGATGGCGCGCACGGCATAGCCATACTTTTGCATGGTTGTTGGCCAGCCTTCGCCGGCCTCGGAGACCATGTTGAGCACCTTGTTTGCCAGCAGCGTGTGGC
>RKSK01000202.1 GCA_007570915.1 Cenarchaeum sp. | reverse complement strand
GCGTCAGCTCCGTGGGGAGGGGGCTGTCCCGGCCGGGCCCCGCGCGCGCATGAAGCGCGAGCCGCGTCAAGAGTTAATTAGCGCCCGGCGGGGCTGCGCGGGCCGTGGCCCCCGTCGTATAGTGGTTAGTATAGGGGATTGTGGATCCCCGGATAGGGGTTCGATCCCCCTCGGGGGCCCACCAACACTCAGACCTCGACGGACCGCCCCCTCCTCACGGAGGTGACGCTGCCGTGCATGGCCCTGTGGTGTGACTCGTTTTTGCGCTCGGTGTGGATGGGCACGAGGCGCTCGGCGCCGGCGCCCTCGATGACGCGCCTGATCTGCGCGCCGTCGCCGTGGCCGGACACGTGGAGCTGGTGCCACCTCCTTGAGCTGCCGATGAGGCCAAACCTCGCGAGCCAGTTCTTGACCTGCCGCTCCTGGATCTCCATGTCCGCGTCAAAGGGCTCGGTGAGCGAGCGTATGTACGTGGAGCCCTTTTGCGGCTTGATGTCGATGAGGTTTTGCAGCGAAAAGTCGTCGCAATAGTAGAGGTATCTCCTTGCGCCCGCGCTGATGTCGCGGTAGTCCAGGCGGCTAGGGTGGTTCAAAAAGTCCTGCTTCCACTTGTCATAGTCCCTCTCGAGGGCCTCGTCGGGGACGCCCTTGTCTATGAGGCCCCACGACCCGCGGTTTACAAATATGCCGACCTCGTCGAGGCGGGGGTACGTGCCGGGCAGGTGCTCCTCAAAGAGGGCCAGGAGGTACGCCTGCTTTAGGTCGACGACGAGCGTGCGGTCGGCCGAGCGCGCCGCGAGGTGGAGCGACTGGAGGCGGTCAAGGTCGCGCATGGGGTACCCGCACACGGCGAGGCCGCCGGCCCCGCGCATTATGGACGCGGCCTCCTTTTCTATCCAGCGCTCCGTCCTTGCCGGCGTCTCGGGCCCCCTTGATATGCGCGTGCCCTCGCACAGCAGCAGGCCTATTCCCGCCCTGGCGCACCTCTTCACAAAGCGGTCAGTCGCCCTCGCGCGCCTGCCGTGAAAGCGCAGGTCCGCCGTGTTTGCCAGCGTCCCGCCCGACGTGTGGAGTATGAGCGCGCACGCGCCGGGGAGCGAGTGGTCCACCTCGTGGGGCTCGACGGCGATGCCGCCCACGCGGAACTTCCTGCCGCTGTGCATTGTGCGGATCTCGCGCTCCCTCCTGTCCCCCGTGAGGCGCGTCCAGGGCCTCTTGCTCTGGGCACTGTAGGCGAACTTTGTCCTCAGCTCGGTCAGCTGGTGGCCCTTGCCCGTATCGTCAAAGCAGCGCATGATGAGCTCGGAGGCCTTTGTGCAGTGGACGGGAATGTCCTCCCTGACGTAGCCGAGGTAGCCGCAGTGGTCGATGTGCGCGTGCGTCAGTATGATCGCGTCCACGGGCGGCTCCTCCGTCCACCCGAGTCCCATGTGCTCGGCATAGTCCCTCCTGTAGAGGCCGTCGATGCGCGGCAGGAGGCCGAGCTCGAGCATGTCGACGAGGACGTTGGAGGCGCGCGCCTTGCGGTACTCGGAAAAGTAGCGGCCCTCGGCGGCGAAGCTCATCCCAAAGTCCATCATCACGGACGTGTCCCCGTCGCGCACGAGGAACTTGTTGCCGCCGATCTCGCCGACCCCGCCGTGGAACGTCACCGACGCCATCGGCGCGCGCGCCTCGCGCGGCGCAACTTTAACCCTTGCGCGGGGACGCGGCCGGGCGGCCTGCCCCCGCGGCCTGCTGGCCGGAAAGGCGCGCGTCGTGACGGGGAGGCTGCATGCTGTGGCGCGGGGGACGTCTAGGGCAGGCGCAGCGCGGCCGCTGCCCCGCATCTGACGGGCACGGGGCACGGCCATGCCCTGCGCGGCCGCGTTGCGGCCTCGGGCCGACTTAGCTTTATTAGGAACCACGTGGCGGGGGGAGGCGATGAGCAGGGGGGAGGAGTTTGAAAACACCTTTGCGCCCGAGTGCGGAAACCGCGCGTTAACGGCCAGGGAGATCGTCGTCGGCATGCGGTTTGGAGCGTTCAAGTACGACCTGCTGCCCCCAAAGGTTCGCCGAGCCGTTGACGAGGAGGTGAAAAGGCAGCAGGCGAGACCCCGGCACCAGACATATGCTGATGAGGCCAAGTGGCGGGTGCGGTTTTTGGGCGCAGCGCGGGATCACATGCGCAGCGGATCTGTCGACGGCTCGGCGAAGAAGGGCGCCGTGCCGGAACCGGAAGCTGGCATAAAGGCCACGGCGGGCAGGCGATCAGCGGCAAACGTCTCTGACACGCGCCCCCATTGACGCTTGCCTGTAAGGGTTGGGCGCGGGTTGGCTCCAGGCATGCAGATGCCACGGGCACAATATTCTAGGGTTCGGGATTGTGCAGTGAATAGTACCGGTCACGCGTGATCTTTATCGCGGCCTCCTGCTTGAAATTTTTGAGCAGCCCTGTTGTGACTCTGTCTGTCATTCCGTGATCCATGGCCATAGACACGTCTTCATACAGAACGCCGTCGGAAATCCACCTTCCAAGAAACGGGACAAACCCCAGCCTGACGCAGTCCATGGAGGCATGCATGGCCAGTTCGTCCGCGATCAGCCCCCGCACCTGAGTTATGGCTACCATGTACACTGGAGAGCGCCCATCGCCGTAATGCCCAAGAAGCGCCAAGCGATCCTCCGGCCTGCCCGCCTCATAGTGCCTCCTCGTCTCAAGCGAGTACGAGAACTCCGCCGGGAGGCGGCTTTTGCTGCGATACTCGCGGATTGCGTCCCTGACGATCACGTTGGCGGCGGCGCGCTCAAGCTCCTCCCTTGTCCTGCCGCGTGGCTTGCCCCCATTCCGCGCGCTCATGCTATCGGCCGCCTCCCTGTTCTGGGGCACGGGGCCGGTGGCGATCGAGGCAAGCGGCACACGCTGGGCGGGCCGCGGATCCCCTGCGCGCCGGGCTGGGCCCGACATGGCGATCTCGCGCGCCGCGGGTGCCTGCCTTTGCGCCCATGGCGGCGCGATCTGGCGGCCTGGCCTCGAGGATTGGCGTCACGCCGGCTCCGCGCAAGAGCCGCGCCCTGCCAGGCGTGCCCACTCGCCTGCCTCGAACCGGTGCCCGATTCCCACATGGGGCTCCATGTGCCCGCCGCGGCGGCGCCGCGGGGGCATGCCGCGCCCGCCCGTGCCCTGCCTGCCGCAAGGGCGCGCGCCGGGGCGGGAAGGCGGCAAGCTGCGGCGTGGGGATATCCCTGGGCAGGCGCGGCGTGGCCTCCGTCCAGCGCCAGACGCGCATGGGGCACAGTCATGCCTGCGTGGCTGCTCCGTGCCGGCCCGGGGGCGCGCCCGGGCCGCCCGCACCCCAAACAGTTTTAACCCGACGCCCGCGAGGCGCGCGCGTGTCCGGCGAGGAGAGGAGGGAGAGGCTCGCGAGGCTGCTCTCCGAGAGCGACGACTGGCAAAAGACGCGCACCGACATTGACGGCGTCCTGCTCGTAAAGATGCCCCAGTACAAGGCTCGCCCGCCCACGCTCGCCCTCGAGATAAACCCGATCGACGCGACGGGCTCGTCGACCAAAAAGCGCGGAATCGTCATCAGGTCGTCTGACGAGCTCTCAATGATAGCAAAGATCGTCTCGGACCCACGCCTCTCCGAGCTTGCCGCGTCGATGGACTCGGTAAACCCCGCCTCGTCTGGCCCCAAAAAGAGCGCCGACGTGTTTCGGGTGTAGCGCGTGGGCCTGCCGGCCCGCAGCGCCGAGGCCGAGCTCTGGGCCGAGGTCTGCTCGGCGGTTCGACACTGCGTCCCGCGCCGCGGCCCGGCCGCAGTCGCCTTCTCCGGCGGCGTCGACAGCTCGCTGGTCGCGCTCGCGTGCCGCGAGGGGGGCCTCGACCCCGTCCTGCTGACCGTGGGCACGGCCGGCTCGCGCGACATGAGGTTTGCGGCGCATGTCGCCGGCCTCATGCGGCTGCCCCACCGCGCCATGGAGATCGGCGCAGGCGAGATAGCCGGGGCCGCAAAAAGGGTCGACGCAGCCGTGGGCGCGAGCCCGCTGTCGTGGAGGGAGAACTGCGTGGCGTTCTACCACGTCGCGCTCCTCGCCTCGTCCCTGGGCATCCCGCGCGTGGTGACTGCAAACGGCATTGACGAGCTCTTTTGCGGGTACGACTCGTACCGGCGCGCCGCCGGCGACGCCGGGGCGGTCGGGCGGGAGATGCGCTCCAGGGTCGCCTCGGAGCTCCGCATGATGGAGGCCGTCTCGGCCGTGGCCGGCATGCATGGAGTGGAAATGGCGCAGCCGCTCCTCTCTGCCGCGTTTGTAGAGTACGCGCTGCGCGTGCCCATGTGTGAAAAGATAACCGGCGCCGGCGACCTGATGCGCAAGCACATTGTGCGCCGCGCCGCCGAGCTGGCCGGCGTCCCCGCAAAGTCCGCGTACAGCCGCAAAAAGGCCCTCCAGTACGGCAGCGGCATACACGCGGTGATGGGGCGCTAGTGGCGCGCGGCCACCCTGGCCACGGACCGGCAGACCGAGTCGATTATGGCCGGCGCGGCGCCGAGGCGCCTCTCGGGCGTGAATACGGCGGCGACCTCGGCGGCGCTGAGGCGCGAGGAGATCGCGGCGTCTGACGTGACGGCCGCCGCAAAGTCGGTCCCCGCCGCGCTCGCCGCAAAGGCGACGCGCTGCACGTCGCGGTACGCCTCCATGCGCGGCACGCCCTTTTTTATGAGCGCGTCGAGGACAAACTCGGCGTACACCTGGCCGCGCGTGGCCTCGAGGTTTTTTGCCACGCGCGCCGTGTCGACTGCAAGGCCGTCGATGACGCCGGTCATCGCGACTACCATCTCGTCGGCGAGTATCGCCGTCGTCGGGAGGACAAACCTCTCGTTTGCCGAGTTTGAGAGGTCGCGCTCGTGCCAGAGCGCGACGTTCTCGAGCGTGACGCCGACGCCGGAGCGCAGGAGGCGCGCAAGCGACGTGACCCTCTCGCTCTTTGTCGGGTTGCGCTTTACGGGAACGGCGCTGCTGCCCATCTGGCCCCTGCGGAACCCCTCGGAGACCTCGCCTATCTCGGTCCGCTGCAGGTTGCGCACCTCCACGGCCACCTTTTCGAGCGTGGCCCCCAGGAGCGAGAGGCAAAAGACGTACTCGGCGTGGCGCTCGCGCGGGATGACCTGCGTCGCGGCCGCGACGGGGGACAGGCCGAGGCGCTCGGCGACGCGCGCCTGCACGCGCACGGCCTGCGCGCCCATGAGCGAGCCGGTCCCGACGACGCCGAGCGTCTTGCAGAGGAGGACGCGCGGCCCTGCGGCCTCGAGGCGCTCGACGTGGCCGGCGACCTCGGCGGCCCAGTTTGCGAACTTGAGGCCAAACGGGATTATGCTCGCGTGCTGGCCGTGCGTGCGGCCCACGGCGGGCAGCCGGCGGTACTGGCGCGCCCTCCTTGCCAGGGCCAGCGCGAGGCGGGCCGCGCGCGGCTGGACTATGGCCAGCGCGTCGCGCATCTGCATCGAGGTGGCCGTGTCCACGAGGTCGTTGCTCGTCAGCCCATAGTGGACCCAGGGCCTGGCGTGCGCGGCGCACTTTTCGGAGATGGCCTGCACGAGGGCCGCCGTGTCGTGGGCCGTCGTCCTCTCGAGGGCCGCGACGCGCCGCGCCGTTATGCGCCCGGCGCGCGCGACCCGCGCTATCTCGCGCGCCGCGGCGCGCGGTATTATGCCGAGCTCGCCCTGCGCGGCGGCGGCGGCCCCCTCGACCCGGACCTGGCAGTCTATGCGGCGCTGCTCGCCAAAGACGGCGAGCATCTCGCGCGTGCCGTACCTCCCCGAGTCTATGGGCAGTATCGCCATGCCGCGCGGCGCGCGCGGGGGAGCTGATAAAGGTTATCGCCCCCCGCCCGCCCCCCTGGCAGGGCCGGCCCCGTGGCGGGCGCCTGTGGCCTCTACCAGGCCCGCGCCGGGGAGCATGGGACCTGCCAACGCTATTATACCGGCCGCCGCGCCCCCGCGGCAGCATGGTAAAGGCGTGGTTTCTCGTGCTCTGCCGCGACGAGAACGACAAGGAGGCCTGCGAGCGCCTAAAGGCGCTCATGCACGACTGCAAGGTGAGCGACGCGCACCCCACGGCTGCGTACACGCACACCGGAGAGCGCGGCTTTCCATCCGCAGACGACGCCATAGATCGCATGGACGAGCTCAAAAGGCTCGCCGGCAAGGACGCCATTGACATATCCGTGAGAGTAAAGTACCATGGGTGAGGCGTGTGGCCAGATTTGTGTCCATAGCGGTTGTATATTTTGAGGACAGCAGGCTCAAGAACGCGCAGCATACGCTTGAGATGGAGTTGAAGACCAACCTGGATATAGGCGAACACACTAGTTGGCGAGGCCCACGCGTGCGTCATTGACGTCCGGGTTCCCGATGAATTTGTGCTGTACACTATGCAGCACAGGCTGAGGAAGGCCATGCCCACAGCGCAGATCAAGACGATGGAGCGGTTTCGCGAGTCGTGGCGGGGGCGCCACCGCTGGAACACCGCAATCGCAATCGGCGGCGGGATCGCCGTGGCCTTTATCGTCGACCTGGTGCGCTCCCCGCTAGATCGCCTGCGTGACTTTTTTGGCTAGCCGATCCGGCCTTTGGTCCGCATGGGCCGCAGGCATGCGGCCCGCGGCAGGCCGCGGGGCGCCCAACGGCCGGCCGCATGCCCGGGGCACGGCGGCGGCCGCGGCGCGCCTGCGCGGGCGCGGCCAACGCGGGGCCGCAGGGGCGGAGCCCGCGCGCCGCGCGCCGCCCATGGTTTAAATTGCAAGATCGGCCGCGCCGCGCGCGCAATGTCCGCACCCGTCCCCAAAAAGGTCGGCGAGATGGAGCACGTCATCGAGCCCACGCCCGAGAACGGCATGAGGGTGCCCGTGCGCATACTCGCCGACGGCGAGCTCCTCGCAAAGATGATGCGCGACCGCACCATACTCCAGGCGACCAACGTCGCGGCGATGCCAGGGATCGTCGGCAGCTGCGTCGTCCTGCCCGACGGCCACGAGGGGTACGGCTTTCCCGTGGGCGGCGTCGCGGCGATGGACGCCGGGGACGGCATGATCAGCCCCGGCGGCGTCGGCTATGACATCAACTGCGGCGTGAGGCTGCTGCGCACGGGCCTCTCCGAGCGAGCGGTGCGCGAGAGGCTAAAGGATGCCGTCCTTGACCTCTTTAACACGATACCCTCAGGCGTCGGCTCAAAGGGGGCGCTGCGCCTGCGCGCCGGCGACCTCGACGAGGTCATGGTCCGCGGCGTGGACTGGGCCGTCGGCGCGGGCCACGCGACGAGTGCCGACGCCGAGTCGTGCGAGGAGGCCGGCCAGATGGCCGGCGCCGAGCCCTCGCGCGTGTCCGAGAGGGCGCGCAAGCGCGGCACGCCGCAGCTCGGCAGCCTCGGCTCGGGAAACCACTTTTTGGAGATCCAGCGCGTCGACGAGATACACGACGAGGAGGCCGCGCGGCGCATGGGCCTCGAGGAGGGGCAGGTCACGGTCCTCACGCACTGCGGCTCGCGCGGCTTTGGCCACCAGGTGTGCAGCGACTACCTGAGGGTCTCCGAGACGGCACTCGAAAAGTACGGCATATCGCTGCGCGACCGCGAGCTTGCGTGCGTGCCAAACTCGTCCGAGGAGGGCGAGGCGTACCGCGGCGCAATGTGCGCGGCCCTCAACTTTGCGTGGTGCAACAGGCAGATGATCACGGACTGGACGCGCAAGTCCTTTGGCAGGATATTTGGGGTTTCCGAGGACGACCTCGAGCTGGTGTACGACGTGTCGCACAACATCGCCAAGGTCGAGGAGCACAGGGTCGACGGCCAGAGGAGGCGCGTCGTGGTCCACCGCAAGGGCGCCACGCGCGCGTTCCCCTCGGGCCTCGAGGAGGTCCCCTCCAGGTACCGCGACCTGGGCCAGCCCGTCCTGGTCCCGGGGTCCATGGGGACGGCGAGCTGGGTCCTCCTGGGCCGGCCGGGGTCCATGGAGGCCACGTTTGGCTCGACTGCGCACGGCGCGGGCCGCACAATGTCGCGCTCGCGGGCCAGGCGCGACTATACGGAGGAGCAGATACGGGGGGAGCTGCGCGAGGCCGGCGTGTTTGTCAAGTCGATGACGCGCGAGGGCCTCGTCGAGGAGGCCCCGCAGGCCTACAAGGACGTCGCCGAGGCGCAGCGCCCGCGCGAGACGGCGATCATCGTGGCAAAGCTCGGCGAGATGATCGAGGGGGGCGAGATTGTGGGCCCCATAAGCGGCGGCGAGCTCATGGAGCTCTTTAGGGCCGTGGGCGTGCACGTCCGGCTGCAGACGCGCATCAGCGTCGAGAGCGACGGCAAGCTCGTCTCGCTCTCTGACAAGCTCGGCGCGTCCGGAGCCGGCGGGGGCTAGATGGCCCTCACGTACAGGGTAAAGACGACGGACGCCGCCGGCGACAGGCTCGCGGTACGCCGCGCAATGTCGCACATGCACACGGGGTGTGGATCGGTTGGCGCGTACAGGATTGGCCCCGAGTCTGCAAGCATGGGCTGGACCTTCTTTGACCTGGACATAGACGACGCGCTAGCGGCCGCAATCGAGGCAAAGTTTGGCGACATGATGCGGCGCTACCGCGGCAAGCCCGCAGAAAAGCTCGACGCGTTCATGTCAGACTATCTCGAGTCGCGCGGGGCAAAGTCGAAAATATCGCGGGTCGACGCCTAGACGCGCCTGCCGCGCTTGCCGCCCTTTTTGCGCGTCATGTCGTGCGGTATGGGCGTGACGTCGTCTATCCTGCCTATCTTGAAGCCGCCGCGCGCAAGGGCCCTTATCGCCGCCTGCGCGCCGGGGCCGGGAACGCGCGAGCCGACGCCGCCGACTGCGCGTATGCGTATGTGCAGCGCGTTGAAGCCCTTTGACTTGGCGGCCTCGACGACGGTGTTGGCCGCCTTCATTGCCGCAAACGGCGATGACTCGTACCTGTCGGCGTTGACATGGTTGCCGCCGGAGCTTATCGAGACGGTCTCGGCGCCGGTCAGGTCGGTCATGTGGATTATCGTGTTGTTGTAGCTGCTAAAGATGTGCGCAATCGCCCACTTTTCGCGATCCACCTTGGGCTTTGCGGGCTCGGCCTGCTGCGCGCCGCCCTCGGCCACCGCCTCGCCCGCCGCCTTGGCCTCCTCGGGGGCCGCCTCCTCGGCCTGCTGCGCGCCGCCCTCGGCCACCGCCTCGCCCGCCGCCTTGGCCTCCTCGGGGGCCGCCTCCTCGGCCTGCTGCGCGCCTCCCTCGGCCACCGCCTCGCCCGCCGCCTTGGCCTCCTCGGCCTGCTGCGCCTCTGCCTTTGCCAACGCCGCCGGCCCCATAGGCGGGCCTAAAAAACATAACACGCGCGCGCGGCGCGGGGCAACCCAAAAATCCCGCCGCCCCCGCGCGCGGCCGGCGTGCGCAGGGCGGTCCTGAGGGTGGGCATTGACGACACGGACTCTAGGCGCGGCATGTGCACGACCTACCTGGGCTACCGCATTGCCGTGGCCATGCGGGCCCGGGGGGACGAGATCGCAGCCTACCCGCGCCTCATCAGGCTAAACCCCAACGTCCCGTGGAGGACGCGCGGGAACGGGGCCGTGGCCCTCACGGTCCTCACGGGTGACGCGCGCGGCGCGCGGCGCGAGATCGAGGAGATGGTCCGGCGCCACTCCGAGGTGCCCAACGGCGCAAACCCCGGCCTCGCCTTTCTCGAGTCCGGCGGCGTCCCGCCCGCGCTCTCCGAGTTTGCGCGCGAGGCCCTCTGGCGCGTCATTCCGCGCGAGCGAGCCGCGCGCCTCGCCGGCGAGCTTGGCCTCGAGTGCCACTCGCTTGGAAACGGCCAGGGCCTCGTGGGCGCGCTGGGCGCCATAGGGTACAGGCTCGGCGACTTTACGATGGAGCTCCTAGCGTACAGGAACGAGGGCCTCGTGGGGACGCCGAGGGGGATCGAGGGGAAGAGCGTGCGCGAGATGCACGAGCGGACGTTCCCCTCCACGTTCAACAGCTATGACGCCGCGCGCGACCGCGTGCTCATCGCCCCGCACGGGCCTGACCCCGTGCTGTACGGGATTCGCGGCGAGGACGCGCGGTCTGTGATTGCCGCGTCGGGGCATGTGCGCGGCGAGAGGCCGGCGGGGCACATGGTGTTCGCGTCCAACCAGGGGACGGGGGACCATCTTGCGCACGCGCTTGACGCCGGCGCGCTGCGCGCGCACGAGGCGGGCACGATCAAGGGGGAGGTCGCCGCGGCCCCAGAGGCGATCAGCGGCGGCCATGTGCGCCTACTGGTCGGATCCGGACGCGCGCGCGCGCAATGCTTGGTCTACCGCGCCACGGGCATGGGCGCCCTGGCGCGCTCACTGGCGCGCGGCGACGCCGTTCGCCTCGGTGGCGGCGTGGCGCGCGGCCCCTCGCTCAACGTTGAGACGATCGAGATCCTGCGCACAGCGCGCCTATGGCGCGAGGCCAACCCAATGTGCGCGCCATGCCACAAGAGGATGAAGTCCGCCGGCGTCGGCCAGGGGTACAGGTGCGCGCGCTGCGGGGCAAGGTCGACGCGCAAGGCAGTCGAGGGGGTGGCCCGCACGGTGCGCGCCGGGATGCACGTCGCGCTGCCGTCGGCACAGAGGCACCTCTCGCGGCCCGCCCACCGGGGGGGCGCGCCGCGCGCGCAGCCGCGCGGGCTAGAGGGCGGCTGGATATTGTAGCGGGGAGTAGATTTGAACTACTGATTTGCGGGTTATGAGCCCGCCGGGATGACCTGGCCCCAGTGTGGACTGACTTCCCCACCCCGCTGCGCGCGCGCCTGCGCGTTGCCGTATATACGCTTTTGTTGGGCGCGCGCGCCTACTTTGGGTCCTGCGCGCCGTCCCCCGGAGGGGGCTGGCCGGCCCCGTCACCGCCCGCGGCGCCGCCGGCCTGGGCCGCACCCGGATCCGCGCCCGCGGCGCCGGCGCCGCCCGCTGCCTGGCCCGGATCCGCGCCCGCGGCGCCGCCCGTCGGCGGCGGGGAGGCCTTTTTGTAAATCTCTGTCGTCACCTCGTTGACTAGCGCGCGCAGGGCCTCGAGGCGCTCGCCGACGTTCTCGGCGTCGCGCTCGAGGGCCTCGCGGAGCTCGCGGACCGACTCGGATATCTTGGCGCCCTGCTCCTGCGAGACCTTGTCCTTTAGGTCCTGGTTAATCATCTTTTCGACGGTGTAAATGTACCCCTCGGCCTCGTTCTTGAGGTCGACGCGCTCCTTCTTTTTCTTGTCCTCCTCGGCGTGCTTGTCGGCGTCCTCGCGGAGGCGCGTGATCTCGTCGTCTGAGAGCTTTGTGCTCGACTCGATCGTTATCTTTGCCTCCTTTTGCGTGCCGAGGTCCTTTGCCGTCACGTTGATGATCCCGCTCGCGTCAATGTCAAACTTTACCTCGACTTGCGGCACGCCGCGCGGGGCCGGCGGTATCTCCGTGAGGTTAAAGCTTCCAAGCGAGACGTTGTCGGCGACCATTGGCCTCTCGCCCTGGACGACGTGTATCGTGACTGCCGTCTGGTGGTCCGCGGCCGTCGTGAAGACCTTGCTCTTGGACGTGGGTATGGTCGTGTTGCGCTCTATGAGGGGCTCGCGCACGCCGCCGACCGTCTCTATCCCGAGCGTGAGCGGCGTGACGTCAAGGAGGACAATGTCGCTTGTCACGTCGCCTGCGATGACGCCGGCCTGCACGGCCGCGCCCATCGCGACGGCCTCCATCGGGTCCACGCCGGACTCGGGCTCGCGCCCTATGACCTCGCCGACAAACTTGCGCACCATGGGTATCCTCGTCGGCCCGCCGACCATGATCACCTTGTTGATCCCGGACGCCTGCAGCTTTGCGTCGGCGAGGGCCTTTTCCATCGACGGCCGCGTCGACTCGACTATGGGCCGTATGAGCTCCTCGAGCTTTGCGCGCGTGAGGCGGACCTCGAGGCTCTTGGGGCCGGACTCGTCCTGCGCGATAAAGGGCAGGTTGATCTCCGTCTCCATGACGCTTGAGAGCTCGATCTTTGCCTTTTCGGACGCCTCGCGCACGCGCGTCGCCGCCGTCGCGTCGGCGGACAGGTCGATGCCCTCCTTTTTGCGGAACTCGTCGGTGACGTGGCCGATTATGGCCTTGTCCATGTCCGTGCCGCCTATGTGCGTGTCGCCAGACGTGCTCATCACCTCAAAGACGCCGCCGCCCATCTCCATTATCGTGACGTCAAGCGTCCCGCCGCCAAAGTCAAAGACCATTATCTTGAGGTCCGACTTTTCCTTGTCAAGGCCGTAGGTCAGGGCCGCTGCGGTCGGCTCGTTGATTATGCGCACGACGTCAAGGCCCGCGATCGTGCCGGCGTCCTTTGTGGCCTGGCGCTGGTTGTCGTCAAAGTACGCCGGGACCGTGATGACGGCCTTTTCGATCTTGTCGCCCGTGAACGCCTCGGCGTCCTTTTTGATCTTTTGCAGTATGAACGCCGAGACCTGCTGCGGCTTGTAGTCCTTGCCGTGCACGCTTATCGTCTCGTCAGTCCCCATCTTTCGCTTGACGGCGACTATGGTCCCCTCGGGGTTGCTCACGGCCTGCCTGCGCGCCGGCTCGCCGACGAGCAGGTCGCCGTCCTTTGAAAAGGCCACGACGGAGGGGAACGCCTTGCCGTATGCCGTGGTCCCCTCGGCGGCCGGCACTATGGTCGGCTTGCCGCCCATCATCACGGCGCCGCGGGGGCATCGGCGCCGGCGGCCTCCACGCGCACGTCCGCCTGCGCGCCTGCGTCCGCCTCCACGCGCACGTCCGCCTGCGCGCCTCCGGCGTCTGGCGCTCCCGTTCCGGCTTGCACGCCCTTGGCGGCCAAACTAGGATAATTATAGCTTTCACCGCCTCGCCGCCCGCGGGCCCCCGCCTGGCGGCCCCGGACCCGGCGCCGCGCGCGTCAGGGCGGCCCAAAGAGGGGGTTGGCCCTTATCACTATGGTCTCTACGTCGCTCTTGGGGGGCTTTGTGTCCCTCTCCGAGCACGCGATTATGATGAGCGTCTTGTCGCTGTCAAACATGTCCGGCGCGCTGTCCTCTATCATGCCGACGTCCCCGATATAGTCGCGCAGCCGCGTGACGAGGTGCTGGCGGGCCTCCATGCGCTCGCCGCGCATCTCGTGCTTGTCGTGCGTCCAGGCTATGGAGACGCGCGTGCGTGCGGCCTTTAGCTCCCTGCGCTTTAGCGTGGCGCGCACCTCTCCCGTGAGGCGCTTGATGTACCCCTCGACGCCCTTTATGCCGCTGTTGACGAGGTACGCGAGGGTTCCGGCCCCCTCAAACGACGATGAGAGCGCGCGCAGGTCGTGCATCTCGCCCATCATGTCGTGCAGGTAGAGCGACCGGATCTCGTCAGTTGACAGGGCCTCCCTCGTCTCGGCGTCGGTGACGCTGCGGCACACCTCGATCATGCCGCACATGCGCGCAAACCTCGATATCACGCCCACGGCGTAAAAGCGCTCGGCGGCGCCAAGGGGCACCTGCGCCGGGGTCCCGCGCTTTGTGGCTAGGAGCCTGCCGAGCCGCGCGTCGGGCTTTGCGGCATAGGTCCCAATCTCGTCGGGAAGCCTCCCGGCCTCGCCCAGCGGGCAGTACAGGTACGACACGGTCTTGCCGGCCTCGTGGCCCGACACGTGCTCTAGCAGCGAGACGTTCTCGTTGTTGCCGCCTATCCCGGTCGGCGCGCAGTAGACAAAGGACGACCCGCTTGACATCATCGAGGCCGTGTCCTTGAACTTTGAGCTCATCTCCGTCTTTGTGTCCTGGCTTCCCTTGCGCATCTGCGGCGCAAAAAAGAGATAGTCCGCCGCCGCTATCGTCTTGTCGACTGCCGTCATGTGGAGTATGGGCTCGTCCTCGCTGAGGGAGGCCACCGTGGGGTACCTCGTGGCGATCTCCGGCGTTATGGGTATGGCCGACGGCGTCGCCTCGTCGATGACGCTCACGTCCCCGCCGGCGAGGGCCATGCGGCAGGCCACCGAGTAGCCCTCGGTGCTCAGCCCATACACCACAGCCCTTGTCCTTGCCACCGGCGCCCCCGCCGCGCCGGTCCCAATAAAACTTATTTAAGCCCGCCGCGCAGGCTCGCGCCCATTGAGGATATGGTTTGACGTGCTCACGCCAAAGCAGGTGGTCTTCTTTGAGCCCATGGCCCGGAGGCTGCGCCGCCGCCACGACGTCCTGTGCACGTCAAGGCGCTACGGCGAGGCCACGGGCCTGGCGAGGATACGCGGGTTTGGACTGCGCGTTGTCGGCAGGCACGGCGGGGGCGACAGGGCCAAAAAGCTCCTGGCAAGCGCCGAGAGGGCGCGCCTCCTCATAGGCCCCGTCAGGAGGTTTGGGCCTGACGCCACGGTGAGCTGCTGCTCGCCAGAGGCCGCGCGCGTCTCCTTTGGCCTCGGCGTCCGGCACTATGCTTTCACCGACGCGCCCCACGCGACTGCGGCAATGCGGCTGACGGTTCCGCTGCTGCACAAGGTCATGGTCCCATGGGTCGTGCCAAAGTCTGACCTGACGCGCTTTGGCATAGCCGCGCGCGACGTCATACAGTACAGGGCCATAGACGGCGCGCAGACGGTCATGCGGCGCGCCGCGCGGACGCGCGCGCTGCCCGTAACGCGCGGAAAGAAAACGATACTCGTGAGGCCAGTCGAGGAGGAGGCCGCGTACGTCTCTGGCGCGCGGCCGATACTCCCGGCAATCCGCGAGCTCTGCGCCATTGAGGGCGCGCAGGTCCTTGTCCTGGCCAGGTACAGGCCGCAGCTGGAGCGCCTGCGCGCAGGCGCGCCGCGCGGCGCGCGCGTCGTGGAGATGAGCTTTGACGGCAAGCACCTGCTCGAGAACGCCGACCTGTTTGTGGGCTCCGGCGGGACAATGACGTCCGAGGCCGCGCTCCTCGGCGTCCCGACGATATCCTTTGACGCGGTGCCAAACCACTATGAGCGCTATGTCGTGCGGGCGGGCCTCGCGGTCCGCGCGCGCGGGCCGCGGGCCATTGGCGCGGCGGCCCGGCGCCTCCTCGCCTCGCCGCGCTCGGCCCACAGGGCGCGCGCGGCCAGGGCGCGAGCGTCGATGGTCGACCCCTATGACGTGCTTGCCCGCGCCATTGGGATCGCGCGCTGAGGGCCCGCGCGGGGGCCGCCGGGGGGCGCCGCCCCCGGTCGCGCCCGCCCCGGCGCGCAAAGTGTCATTTAGGGGGCCATCCGGCGCCCCGCCGCCCGGCAGCCCGGTAGAGGCGCGAGTCCGCCGAGTGTAGCGGTCAAGCACGGGGGCCTTTGGAGCCCTCAACCCCAGTTCGAATCTGGGCCGGGCTACCCACCCCCGCGCGCCCCGCCCCGGTAGGGTTTTTAACGGGCGCGCGCGGCCCCCGCGGCGCTTGAGCGCGCAAGAGTACAAGCACATCGTGAGGATCATCGGGAACGACATACCGGGCGACAAGAAGGTCCTCGTGGGCCTCGCGCAGGTCCGCGGCGTGGGCCGCAGCTTTGCCCTGGCGATCCTGGACACGCTGGGGATCAGCCCCGCGACGAGCATGGGCCTCGTCTCGGACCAGGACGTGGGGAGGATCGAGGCCCTCCTCAAGGACCCGCTCAAGGCGGGGTTTCCGGCATGGTTTCTCAACCGCCGCAAGGACATCGAGACCGGCTCGGACAGGCACCTCCTGACGTCTGACATCGAGTTTACCGTGAGAAACGACGTCGAGCGCGAAAAGGCCCTGGGCAGCTGGCGCGGCTACCGCTACACCTATGGCCTAAAGGTCCGCGGCCAGCGCACGCGCACGACGGGGCGCAAGGGCGGCGCAGTCGGCGTCGCAAAGGGGGGCAAGGTCCAGCCCGCCAAGTCCGGCGACGTGACGGCCGCCGGCGCCGCAGAGGCCGCGGCGCCGGCGGCCGACGCGGCAAAGGGGGCGGACGCAAAGGCGGCCGGCGCAAAGGCGGCGCCCGAGGAGAAAAAGGGGTAGGCCGGCGTGGGGGATCCAAGGTACCCAAGGCGCACGTGGAGAAAGCCAAAGAGGCCGCTAAACTATGACCTAAAGATGGACGAGCTGAAGACGCTCGGCGGATTCGGCCTCCGCACAAAGCGCGAGCTCTGGAAGGCGCGCACCGAGCTCTCGCGGCTAAGGCAGCAGGCCCGGTCACTGCTGGCCCTAGGCGAGGAGGCCAGGGGGGAGCGCGAGCCTGTCCTCATACGGTCGCTTGAGAGGATCGGCCTCGTAAAGCCCGGCTCGGGGCTAGACGACGTGCTAAACCTGCAGGTCCATGACGTGCTCGCGCGCCGGCTGCAGAGCATTGTGATGAAAAAGATGGACTTTAGGACGCCATACCAGGCGAGGCAGGCCGTCGTCCACGGGCACGTCATGATAGGAGAGAGGATCGTCGACATACCGTCATACACCGTGACAGTAGAGGAGGAGGGCAGCGTGCGCCTGCTTCCAGGCTCGCCGCTTGAGGCCGTCCTGGAGGCCAACAGGAGGCTCGCAAAGGAGGAGTCGGCCGGCGCCGACGCGGAACAGGGGGACGGCGAGGACGCGGGGGCGGCGCCCGGCGATCCCGCGCCGGCTGACGGCCTGGTGCGCGCCGACGAGGCGGCCGCCGCCGCGCGCGCGGCCGGTGAGGCAGAGGCGGCAAAAGAGGCCGCACCCGGCGGCGGGGGCGGCGCGCAGGAGGCTCCCGGCGCGCAGGAGGCTCCCGGCGCGCAGGAGGCTCCCGGCGCGCAGGAGGCTCCCGGCGCGCAGGGCGGCGCGCCGGCCGAGCGCGCGCCCTGACGCGCGCAAATACACTTAACCCCGTGGCGCCTGCGGCGCGCCAATGTGCTCGATAATAGGGTACAGGGGGCCGCGGCCCGCCGCGCGCGTCCTCGTCGGTGGCCTGCGCCGCATGGAGTACCGCGGGTATGACAGCGTGGGCGTCGCGACGGGGTCCGGCGGGCGCATCCTCGTCAAAAAGGGCGTCGGCAGGGTCGACGGCGTCAACGACTCGCTGCGCCTCGACGCGCTGCCCGGCCACGCCGGCATCGGCCACACGCGGTGGGCCACGCAGGGGGCGCCCACGGGGGCAAACGCGCACCCGCACGCCTCGAGCGGCGCGCGCGTGGCCATAGTCCACAACGGCTCGATAACCAACTTTGAGGCCCTCAGGGGGTCCCTCGAGGCGCGCGGGCACAGGTTTGCGAGCGAGACGGACAGCGAGGTGATCGCAAACCTCCTCGAGTCCGAGCTCGGCGGCGAGGGGGGCGCCAGGGGCGCCGTCATGCGCACCGTCGCCGCGCTCGAGGGCCACTATGCGTTTGCCGCCCTGCTTGATGACGGGACGATAGCGGCGGCAAGGCGCCGCGCGCCGCTCATAGTCGGCGTCGGCGACGGCGAGCACTATGTGTCAAGCGACGTGCTGGGGTTCGTCGAGTACACGGACGACGCGATATACGTCGGCGACGGGAACATTGTGGTCATCGACGGCGGCGGCCTTGCCGTGTACGGTGCGGACGGGGCACCGGCCGAGGCCCGCGTCACAAAGGTCTCGCGCGAGCTCGCCGGCATATACAAGGGCGACTATGCGCACTATACGCTAAAGGAGATATCCGAGCAGCCCACGTCGATCATCGGCGCCGGCGGCGACGAGCGGGCAATAGCCGCCGCGGCACGGGCCATAGCGGGGGCCAAGACGGTCTATGTCGTGGGGAGCGGCACGAGCCACAACGCGGCGATCGTCGCAAAGCACCTCCTCTCGGCGCATGCGGGCATAAGGGCCGAGGTCATCGTCGCAAGCGAGCTTCCCGTGCATGCGCACTCGCTCTCGGGGGGCGTCATGCTCGCCATATCGCAGAGCGGCGAGAGCGCCGACATGCTCGAGGCCGCGCGCCTCGCCTCCGCGGCGGGCGTATCGGTGGTCTCGCTAGTCAACCACCCGTCGTCCTCGCTTGCGCGCGAGTCCGCGCAGGTCGTCAGGATCAACTGCGGGCCGGAGATCGGCGTCGCGGCGACAAAGAGCTTCACGTCGCAGCTCGCCGCGCTCCACAGGATCACCGCCGAGCTCGGCGGGCCGCGCGTGGACATGGCCGCCGTCTCGCGCGCGCTCGCCGGCGCGCTAGAGTGCGACAGGCGCGCGAGGGGGGTCGCCGCGGGCCTGCGCGACATGGATGACGTGTACGTGCTCGGGCGCGGCGTCCACTATGCGATAGCCTCCGAGGCGGCCCTAAAGCTAAAGGAGCTCGCCTACATACACGCCGAGGCGATGCACGGCGGCGAGCTAAAGCACGGCCCCCTAGCGCTCCTTGACGCGAGATCGCGCGTCATCGTCATAAACCCGCCGGGGCCCACGCACGAGGACGCGCTGTCAGACGCCGCAAAGATACGCGCGCGCGGGGCGCGCACGATCGGCATTGACACGGCGGACGCCGGCGAGTACGACGAGTGGCTGCGCATACCCGAGTGCGAGGGGTGGATGTACCCCCTGGCCGAGATCGTCCCCGCGCAGCTGGTCGCGTACTATACGGCGCTAGAGCGCGACACGGACCCGGACCACCCGAGAAACCTCGCAAAGTCAGTCACGGTGAGATAGCGCGCGCGCATACTCGGCCTCGGCGAGCGCGCACAACGAGGAGGCCCCCACGCCGCGGCCCAGGACGGCGGCCGCCGCCGCGCCTCCCGCGCCGGCCCCCTCCTTTGCGTGGCCCGCGGCGAACGCGCGCAGGCCGGCTACGCGCGAGGAGGCCAGGCCGGGATCCACCGAGATCGCCGGGATTGACTCGGCGGCGGCGACCTCGGAAAAGTTAGCCGACGCGTCGCGCGCGACATAGCTCGTCGTGGCCACGGCGACGGCGCCCTCGCGCGGCGCGCATATCCGGCGCGAGAGCATGAGCGCCGCGAGCATCTGCGTCCCGCCGGCGAGCACGACGCCGGACTCGCGCGAGGCGGCAGCCGCCATGGCGCACACAAAGGCGAGCATTGGGTCGCCGGCCTCGGCGAGGGCCTCGCGCGCGCCATGGCCGGCGCGCAGGCGGGCCAGGGCCGCCCCGACGGCGCGCCCCTTTAGCGCCGTGGGGTTCTCCGGCATGCTAGAGCTGACGCGGGCCGGCACGCCGAGCGCGCGCATCACGCCGAGCGCCGTCGTCGTCCCGCCGGGCACGCTCTCGCCGATGATTACACAGCCGGCGACCTCCGAGGCGTGGCGGCCGGCGTCCTCGCCGCGGCGGAGCGCAAGCGAGACGGTCTCGGCGGACATTGCGGGCCGCCTCGAGATGTCCTCGCCGACGGGAAGGCCCGCGTCGAGGTGCGGCATCTCTGGCGCGCGCGCCGCGCCGGCGCTGATCGCCATGGACGGGATCCTGCCCGCCTCGAGGGCCGCGCGCGTGATGAGCGCCGGAGTGGGCAGGCCGCCCGGCGACATGGGGACGCCCCTGACGGACCTGCAGCGCCCGTAGCGTATGTACTCGGCGTCGGCGGCCGGCGTGATGGCCATTGCCGCCGGCGAGGCGCCGGCCGCGGATATGCCGGGGATCTCGCACGTGCGCGTGTGCGACATGACGAGCGCAAAGAGCGGCCTCGGCCCGCGCAGGGCCGACGACGCCTCGCGCGCCGCGCCGGCGTCGCCGAGAAACTCCACGGCGCCCAACGCGCTACCCGCCTAGCATAGTCCCGGCGTGTGGAGGACCCCCAGCGACGAGCCGCCGACGTCGATGGTGTCCCCGCCGGAGAGCTCGCGCGAGCGCTCGAGGCCCGACTCGCGGTGCTGCGCTATGGGCGCGCCCGTCATGCGGGCCATCTCGGCGTTGCCCGTCGTGTGGTCAAAGTGGTGGTGCGTGTTTATGATGAGGCCCACGCGCACGCCCTCCTCGCGGATCGCCGCGGCGACGCGTTCGAGGTTCCACGAGGGGTCCACGACCACGCCCTCGCGCGTGGCCTCGTCGGCGATGACATACGTAAAGTTTGCCATCTCGCCGACGGGAACCTGGCGGACGATCACAGGACTCCGACCTCGGCCTCGGGGGGAATGCCGATGCGCTCGACGAACGTGCGCCCGCACACGTCGGCGCGCCTCTCCATGCCCGACTTGAGGCGGTGGAACGTGACTGTCATGTCGGCCTTTACGCACTCGGCGGGGGACTCGCCGGTCGTCGCGTCAAGGCCCGAGGGGACGTCGACGGACAGCCTGAACGCGGTCGACGCGTTGGCAAACGAGATCGCGCTTGCGTGCGGCTCGCGCGGGCTGCCCGAGGCGCCGGTCCCCAGGATCGCGTCAATGATAATCTCGGCGTCGCCGGCGGCGGCATAGTCGCCGATGCGCTCTACGGAGGGCATCGCCGAGAGGAGGCCCCAGTTCCAGCGCGCCTCCTCGGTCCGTATGGACGACTCGTCGCCGAGCAGCGCGATTCGCACGCGCGCGCCGAGGCCGGCGAGGTGGCGCGCCATGACCATGCCGTCGCCGCCGTTGTTGCCGGTCCCGGCGATGACGAGGACGCGCGTCGAGTGGACGTCGCAGAACGCGTCGACGAGGCGCCTGACGGCCGCCGCGC
>RKSK01000010.1 GCA_007570915.1 Cenarchaeum sp. | reverse complement strand
CGCCGAGATATCGGCGGACGCCTCGCTCAAGCGCCTCTTTATCTGCGACCTGGGCCTGAGCAAGAAGAACCAGGACGCCTTTGTCGAGTCGCTGCGCGCTCTGCGAAAGAGGCGCGTGCAGGTGACGTACATCGACCACCACGACATCCCGCCGGCCGTGCGCCGCAGGCTGGGGGCCGCAGGCGTGAGGATGGTCCACAGCACCGGCGAGTGCGCAAGCGTGCTCGTCTACCAGGCGTTCTCGAGGCGCCTCTCCGAGCACGCGCGCTTTGTCGCCGCGTGCGCGGCGATCACCGACTATATGGAGGACCGGCCGGGCGGCGCGAGCCTGCTGCGCACGTACGACAGGCAGTTTGCGCTCGTGAGCGCGACGGTCCTCACGTACAACATTGTGAGCCGGCAAAAGGACCCCGACTACCTGCAGGGCCTAGTCGCCGCGCTTGCCGCCTCGCGCTACCCGCACGACATTGACGGCGCGTACGAGCAGGCCCGCCTCGGGGCCGCCAAGCTCGCCGAGGTCATGTCCGGCGTCAGGCGAAACCTCAAGAGGATGAAGAACCTCGGCTATGTAGAGACGACCGACTCGGGGGCCGGCGGCGCGGTCAACTTTGCGCTTGGCCTCTCGGGCAAGGACGTCGGCGTGGCCTTTCGCAGGCGCACGTCGCACGGCACGTGCGCCGTCTCCGTTCGCGGCTCGAGGGGGTGCAAGGTGCACCTGGGCAGGCTCGTCAACTCGCTTGCCACGGAGCTTGGCGGCTCCGGCGGCGGCCACAGCAAGGCGTGCGGCGCGCTGGTCCCGGAGCCAAAGATAAGGGCGTTCCTGCGCGAGCTCAACAGGCGCATCGGCTAGCCGGCGAGCTCGGCGACGGCCTCGACCTCGACCATCGCGTCAAGCGGCAGCGAGGGCACGCCGACGGCCACGCGCGCGTGCGTGCGCGGGCCAAACGCGGCGGCGACAATGTCAGACGCGCCGTCCATGACGGCCGGCTGGCCGGCAAAGCCGCGCTCGGAGCTGACATAGCCGGCGAGGCGCGCTATGCGCGAGACGCGGTCAAGGGACCCGAGCTCCGCCCTGAGCTGCGCCAGGACGTTCACCGCGCAGAGGCGCGCGGCCTCGCGGCCCTCGGAGGCGTTCTCGGCGCCCACGGGGCCGGCATGGAGGAGGCGGCCCGCGCTTATCGGCAGCTGGCCGGAGACAAAGGCCAGGCCCCCGGCGAGGGCGACCTGCGAGTACGCGCCGGCCGGCGCGGGCGCCTCGGGCAGCGGGCCCAGGAGGTACGCGGCTAGCCTCTCCTCGGCGGGCACGGCGCGCGCGCCTGCGCCTGCGGATTTTAAGCCTTGCGAGGCGCCGCGCCGCGCCCTGACATCTTTATATGGACGCGCTCGCCGCGGCCCGCGCGCGCCTGGTACACGGTCCTCGTCCTCACGCCGCGGGCGCCGAGGTACTCCTCTATTATGAGCGCCCACGGGAGGGATCGCCCGCTGTTGAGGCCGGACTCGACCACGACGCTGCCGCCCTTCTCGTCAAGCGAGACGCTCCCGCCGCACGTCGCGCGGACCGCCGCGTCTGCCATGCACACCACGTCGCCGAGGCTCCGCCCGCCGAGGCCGATTCCCCTCTCCTCGAGGATCGCGGCCATGCGCCTCGGCTTGCGCGACATCTCCGAGGCCAGCGCGCTGCCCAGGCCGGCCTCGCCTATGGCGACGATCGCGTCGTACGCCTCCCGCGCGGCCCCGCCGCCCAGCGCCGCCAGCGGCGCGGCGGGCACGGCGCCCGCCCACGCCGACTCGAAGGCGCGCTCCAGGTCGCCGGCGAGTATCGCCGAGGACTCGAGGGCCGCGGCGCGGCCGGCCTCGCCGCCCAGGACGAGGACGCCCGAGGCGTCAAGCACAACGCAGTTGTGGCCCGTCGGCGACACGCGCACGTCAATCCCGCGCGGCATGGAGGCCAGGGCATCGGTACCGATCGCCTCCGGCGAGGCGATCACGCGCACGTCGGCCCCGCGGCGCCTCGCCTCGGAGAGCGCCCCGCCGCACTCGGCGACGACCCCCAGGCCGGCGTCGTCGACCATGGCGTGGGCCGACGAGGCCGCGGAGGAGGCCATCTCCTGCGCGCGGGCCAGGACGCCGGCGTGGCCCACATGCGTGTACCTGCGCTCCTCGGCCCCGTGGAGGCGCCTCGCGCCGTCGCTGGCGGCCCGCAGGCCGGAGACCAGCGCGTTCATCGAGTTCACCTTTTCTATCTGGGCCCTGATCGCCTCCTCGAGGGACTCGCCCGGGGGGACAGCAGAGCACGTCACGGGCTTGTGCCCGCCCACGGTGGCCAGGCCCTTGCGCTCCAGGCGCACCATCACGGGATACGCCTTTGTGCGCGGTATCTCGGCCCTGTACGCCAGCTCGCCGGCCGTCGCCGTGCCCCCGACGAGGAGCGCGACGTACGCGCGCGCCTCGTACTGCCCGAGGCCAAACTCGGCCAGGCCCGCGGCGAGCTCGCCTGCGTCCGCCATGCGCGCGCCTCGCGCGCGCCTTTGGTAATTGCGCGTGCCAACTTCCTTTGCGCGAATGCTCAAAAAATACTCTAGGGAGTGACCGCGCCCCGCGTCACCACGGCTACGCGGGCCGCGGGCACCGCGGCGTGATATACCCGGACCGCGACACGCCCCGCATGGCGGCTCCACGCGCAGATGCCCCCTCGATGGCCGCGGCCTCGCAGGCCGCGACGCTCACGCCCAGGATCGCCTGCGCGCTCTCGGCCCTGGACCGCGCGTGCGAGGACCTCGAGGGCATCGCGCGCCGGGCCCCGCGCGCAGGCGGGGCGCGGGGCGGGACGGCCCAGGCCTCGCGCGTGCGCGCCGAGCGGTCGGCCCTCATAGCCGCCGAGGCGGCGCGCTCGGCCATCTCGCTCGTGCGCGCCGCGCGCGGCATGCGCGGCCTGGCCTCCTCGCTCCCCGTGGCCATATCGCTCATACGGGCCGCCGGCTCTCAGGCGCACGGGCCGGCGCCGGCGTGCGGCGCCTCGCTGGCCGAGGCCGCCGCCGCCCTGGGCGGCGTCGCAGTCGACGCGGGCCTCGTGGCCGGCGCGCGCGCAGACTATGGCAGGTGCGCCGCCAGGGCCGCGCGGGCCCTCCGCGGCGCCAGGACGGCCGTCGACTCTGAGCTCTCCAGGCGCTACCCTAAACTAGACCCCGCCTCGCTGGGGGGCGCGTGGGCATAGCGCGGGGGGACGCGGCCAGGCGCGTCTCGGAGGTTGGGGGGCGCGTCGAGAGGGCGATGCGCGAGCGCGGCGTGGCCAGGCGCGACGCGCTGGCCGGCCTCAGCGACGAGGAGCTGCGCGACCTGGACTGCGTCCTGCAGGTGGCCCGCCACGCGCTGGCCAGGCAGGAGGCCGGGAGCCTCGCCGTGGGGGCGCTCGAGGAGGTCGTGGCCATCGCCGAGGAGGCCGCCGAGGCCGCCGAGCTCGCCGAGGGCCGCGCCGCCGAGCTCCTCGCCATGGCCGAGGCCGCCGTGGAGCGCATGCGCGAGGCCTCCTCGCGCGCGCGCGGGGGCCGGTGAGGGTTTAAACAATTTGACACGCGCGCCCACTATAACTCACACTCGGTAATACCAACTCGCGCGCCCATGACGCGGCGGCGATCGCAAATTGAGCATGGCACCGCAAAAGCTTGAGGACAGCGCTAGCAGGCACGCGACGGAGGCCCTAAAGTTCGACGCGCAGGGCGCGCGCGGCATGGCCGTGGCGAGCTACCAAAAGTCCATCGACTCGCTCCTGCAGATACTGCGCCTCTACCCCGCCTGCAAGCTCGCCTCGCTCTACAAGGAGCGCATCGCGTCGTACCAAAAGAGGATCACGGTCCTGCAGTCCTCGCACGGCGCCGAGCCCGTCCTGGACCCCACGGCCCCGCCCGGCGAGCAGAAGAGGTCGCTTGACGGCCAGCGGGCGTCAAACTCGTTTGACGAGCTCATCATGCGCGAAAAGCCCAACGTGAAGTGGGACGAGGTAATCGGCCTCGAGGACGCCAAGAACGCGCTCCGCGAGTCCATAGTCTACCCGACAAAGCGGCCCGACCTGTTCCCGCTGGGGTGGCCTCGGGGCATACTGCTCTACGGCCCGCCGGGCTGCGGCAAGACGATCCTCGCGGCGGCCACGGCCAGCGAGCTCGACGGCTACTTTATCAGCGTCGACGCGTCCTCGATAATGAGCAAGTGGCTCGGCGAGGCCGAAAAGAACGTCTCGCAGCTCTTCACGATGGCGCGCGGCCTCACAGAGCGCGAGGGCAAGCCCGTCATACTCTTCATCGACGAGCTCGACTCGCTCCTCGGCTCGCGCAACAGCGAGATAGGCGGCGAGGTCCGCACAAAGAACCAGTTCCTCACCGAGATGGACGGCGTCTCCGGCAAGGGCAAGAACCTCAAGATGTACGTCGCCGGCGCGACAAACAAGCCCTGGAGCCTGGACGACGCGTTCCTGCGCAGGTTCCAAAAGAGGATCAACATCCCGCTGCCCTCCCTGGAGGCCCGCAAGAGCCTCTTTGAGCTCTACACGGCCCCGCTCAAAAAGGACGTGCGCGTCAGGACCGCCATGCTCGCGAAGCTCTTCGACGGGTACAGCGCCAGCGACATAAAGGACGCCTGCCAGGGCGTGCAGCTCAAGGTGGTCCATGACCTCCTCGGGTCCCCCGAGTACCGCGAGCCCGTCGAGGGCGAGGCCCCGCAGCAGCCCAAGGACGTGACGATGGCCGACTTTAGGGAGGTCATGGCCCAGCGCAAGCCGAGCGTCTCGGCCGAGATGACGCGGGCCTACAAAAAGTGGTCCGAGCAGTTCGGCGCGCTCTAGTTTAGCCGGCGCCTAGCCGGTCACGGCAAGCCGCCTACAAAAAGTGGTCCGGGCAGTCCGGCGCGCCCCTGGCGCCCCGCCCCGCCGGGCTTCGCTGCCCCGGGGTCGCGCCGCAGGCCGCGACCTTGCGCCCCCGGCCGCCGCTCTCCGGCCTGCGAGCCGCCGCGCGGCCGCCGAACGCGCGCTTGGGGGCGAGGGCACTTGCCGGGCCTGGGCTGGCGGGCCGGCTGGCCCCCGCCTTCCGGCGCCGCGCTCGGCCACGCCGCGTCTGCTGCGCGCCGCGCGCGTCCAAGCCTGCCAAAAACCTCGACTATTCGCGCAACGGGGCCTGGATCTGGCGAATGCCTAAATAGCAAAAAGCGCCGCGCGCCTGCAATGTCCGCTGAGGACCGTGGCTTACACGGCTTATGGGACGCCGGAGCCCGCCATAACGCACAAGGGAATCATATTGTCAAAACCGCCCCGCGTGGCGCAAAGGCTCGTTTTCCACACGCGGCGCCTCGCACTCTTGGTGTGGAGCGGGGCGCCTAAAATGCCTACAGACGGTTCCGCGCTTGACTTGGAACCCAGGGCTGGCAGGCCTGACCTGCGTCTAGCCAAAAGACACCTGGACAAGCTCCTAAAGATGGGGCGTAAGGCCAACGAAGAAGATGTCAAGTACAGCGTTCGTGCGGCACTGGAGTCGCTTTTCCCAAATTACCCCGTGCTGGGAGAAAAATACGTCGGCCAGGGAAGAGCAGACTTGATTTGCAGCAACATCATAGTGGAAACCAAAAGCCCTGGCCTAAACCCCCGTAGCCTAGCATCGCCACATGGGCGCAAAAGCGCAGAGCGCCAGGCAAAAAGATACCTGGCCTCTGTGTCTCTACAACAAAAGCTTTTTAGAAATTCTCCATGGCGATGTGTGGTGACAAACGGCCTGGCGTGGCTATTTTATCAATATGACATGCCAAAGCACCAAAGGCACAGCGGCACACTTCACCTTGAAGAAAAAATCATGCTTGCTGATTCAAACGACGCCAACCGCATTATACAGTACCTGAGGGCCTTTGTGGACACGACCGCACCACCGCCGCCGCCTATTGGAGCTGCCTGGGTAGGCGATCTCAAAGCCGCCATCCTCCAGCAGTCTCGGAAGCAAAAAAGCAGTTCCGGCTTCCAGTCAAAAAGGAACCTCTGGGCACTATTGCTCCGAGGCTCCCACATAATACCCCCCACAAACATTGTCGAGAGAAACAACCTGTTTGCAAAACACACGCTGCTTATCATCATCGCTAAATCTGTCCGTGAGGAGCTAAAGCCAGCAGACTTTAGAACGCCTATAAGCGAAAGACACAAGCTCATGGAGGATGATTTTGCCTCATGGCTGCACGAAACAAGCAGCGGAACCGCTTTGGTTAAAGAAATTATACGGGCTGTGTCACAGTATGACTGGCGCACTGCAGGACGTGATGCGCTCAAAGAGCTGTACCACAACCTAATCGAAAACAGGCTAAGGCACGATTTTGGAGAGTTTTACACGCCCGACTGGCTGGCCCGCCTGGTCTGCGAGGAAGTTCTTGATCCCGGCTGGTGCAAAAAGGCCATAAAATCTGCAAAGCTTGGCAAATACAAACACGTGGTTTTTGATCCCTCGTGCGGCTCTGGCACGTTTTTATTTCATGCATGCCGCCGCCTCCTTGAGTTTGCGCAGGACGATCCTGAATTAGCCGGCAACCCGAACAAACAAGCTGAAATAGTCTCAGAACTCGTCTATGGCATTGACATTCACCCGGTTGCCGCAGAACTTGCCAAGGCGACAAAGCTTGCAGCTCTGCCGTCTGTACCTCTTGACTCTGGCAGTTTTGGCGTTTACATCGGAGACAGTCTCCAGTGGGACGCGACTAAAATTGCTGGGATATTTGGCGAAATGATAATAATTCCTGTTGGAAAAGACAAAACTACAAAGCATGTGAGATTTCCAGCCGAATTTTTACTGGGCCCCGACTTTGAAAAAAACCTTGCCACGTTTTTTGATGTTGTGCAGATGCCTTCTAGCAAATTTGATCCTGATCTAGTAAAACCACTTGCCAGATCACAAAACACTCGACTTGTTGGCGAGCTAACTGCGGCATGCAAATTTTTTCATAGCGAAAAGAAAGCAGGGCGCAACCATGTGTGGAAAACCTACCTAACAAACATGGTTCAGCCGTTTCGAATGGAACGAAGCGTAGACCGAATGATCGGAAATCCGCCATGGGTAACATCCCGTGGAATGGACAAAACTCGCCAGGAGGACTTTCGTGTCCACGCGAAATCTAAGGGCGTCTGGTCTGGAGGGAAACTAGCTCCAACCAACGACTTGTCTGCTACATTTGTGGCGTCCTGTGTTGAATACTATCTGACCAAGAACGCAAAATTTGGGTTCTTGCTTCCGCACGCAGCTTTAATATCTGACCAATGGGAAAAATTTCGAACCGGCGCCTGGGCAAACTCTGTGGTCAAGTTTGAAAAGGCGGTCGACCTAAGCAAAATAACCGACCCGCCGTTTCCGACTTCCGCCTCGTCTTACTTTACAGGAACATATGTGGGCCAATTTGCCGAAAGCCACGCTGCGCACCCGGCACGCTCTGGCTTTACCAAAACTGCGTTTAACCCCAGGCACACCCCGGGCATCTCTAAGCAAAAAGAAAAACCCAAAAAACCCATGCGCTGCGGAATCACAATTCTCTCGGCAACTGGGATAAAGTCTCACATGCAACTTGACCAGGTTCGCCCCCTGCTAAGGTCTGCCCGCAAAACAGCACCTCCCAAAGCTGGATTAGCGCAAAACTACGCTGTGTCTATGGGGGCCAACCTCCAGCCGCACCCACTAATTGTGTGTGACTCTACCAACAATTTTCCTGCCTACGTTGCATTTTCGACAAAACCCGGCAGGGATAATTGGAACAAAGTGGCCCCCAAACAATCACTGTGCAAGTCTGAGCCAGAATTTGTTCACAAAGCACTATTTTCACAGCAACTAGTGCCTTTTGGGTTTCACGCGCCTCGGTTCATAATTGCCCCATTTAAAAACACGGACATTCCTGGCATGCGAACAATCTCTGCTGAGCTTCCCCGCGACGATTCGACTAAATTATTTAGGGCGTATTGGCTCCACGCCAGCGTTCTCTATTCCAAGAGCCGTTCGGTCAGCTCTGCACCTACTCTCCTGTCAAATCTTGACTTTAACAGCAAACTGTCAAAGCAGTTGGCAGTCTTTGACCAGCCTAAACTAATCCACAACACAAGCGGGAGCAACCTATATGCGGCCCATGGGCCAGACCCGATCGACGCGCTAGCGTCGGCGGCTCCCCATCTGCGGCTTGCAGGTCAACGCCATGGCCAAGGCTGACATGCGGGAACGCACGCGGCGCCTGCCCGCAGGTCGCCCCCTTTTGCCGCCCTGCCGCGGCTGGCTCCGCGCCCCGACCCGCGCTGGCCTGTGGCTGACGCGCACGCTTGCTCTCCACCCGGCGCGGCCGCCCAAAAACCCGGATTTTTGACCGCGCAGGCGCCCCTCCGCGCAGCGCGTCCGCGCCGCGGCCCCGGATCCCTCTTAAGCTTTAAATCCGCGCCGCCGCTCGCGAGGCGCCCGGTGGCCGGAAATGCCCACTAAAAGATCGCAGCATGCGGGCAAGTTCGGCGCGCTGGTCCTCGGCGACGGCACGGTGATGCGCGGCGAGGGCTTTGGGCGGGCCGGCACGGCCGTGGGGGAGCTCGTCTTCAACACGGGCATGGTCGGCTACACCGAGACGCTCACTGACCCCTCGTACGCGGGCCAGATAGTCACGATAACCTACCCGCTCGTGGGCAACTATGGCGTGCCGGACACCGAGGCGACTGACGCCGACGGCATACGCCTCAACGTCGAGTCCTCCAGGATACAGGCCCGCGGCCTCGTGGTCCACGACCTTCCGCGCGTGGCCAGCCACCACAGCCTCGTCTCGACGCTCGACGGGTGGCTCCACCGCGAGGGAATCCAGGGGATCGCCGGCGTGGACACGCGCGAGCTCACAAAGAGGCTGCGCTCGGCCGGCTCGGTGATGGCCGCCGTGTGCGTGTCAGACTCGGAGATAGACGCCGGCGCCGTGAGGGGGGCCATGGAGGGCCACGACTACGCGTCCGAGCGCTTTGTCGAGTCCGTCTCGACGCGCGAGGACGTCTCCTACGGCCAGGGCCGCCCCGTCGTCATCATAGACACGGGCGCCAAGAACGCGATCCTGCGCAACGTCAGGCGCACGGGCCACAGGGCGGTCCTCGTGCCGTGGGACACGCCGGCCGCGCGCATACTCGGCATGGATCCCGCGGCCGTCATCATCAGCAACGGGCCGGGGGACCCGCTCCACTGCGGGCCGACCATAGGGGCCGCGCGCGAGCTCATCGACAGCGGCGTCCCGACGCTGGGCATCTGCCTCGGCGCGCAGATAATCGCGCTCGCCGGCGGCGCGAGGACGTACAAGATGAAGTACGGCCACCGCGGCCAGAACAAGCCGTGCCTTGACGTGGGGACGGGAAGCGTCTACGTCACGAGCCAAAACCACGGCTATTGCATAGACCCCGAGTCGCTTGGCGCCTCGGAGTTTGACTTGTGGTTCACCAACACCGACGACAAGACCGTCGAGGGGATAAGGCACTCGGGGGGGAGGTGCATTGCGGTGCAGTTCCACCCCGAGGCCTCGCCTGGCCCCTATGACTGCGGCTTTGTCTTTGACGAGCTAGCGCGCCTTGCGGGGGAGGGGACGCCTGCCTAGGCGCGAGACGCCAAAAAAGGTGCTGGTCCTCGGAAGCGGGGCAATAAAGATCGGAGAAGCCGGCGAGAGCCGCAAAACGGCCGCCAATTCGACTACTCCGGAAGCCAGTGCCTAAAGGCGATCAGGGAGGAGGGCGTGAAGAGCGTCCTCATCAACCCAAACGTCGCGACGATACAGACTGACACGCGCTTTGCGGACAAGGTCTACCTGCTGCCCGTCAACGCCGAGTACGTCACGTCGATAATAGAGTCCGAGAGGCCCGACGCGCTCATGCTCGCGTACGGCGGGCAGACCTCGCTCAACTGCGGCGTGGGCCTCGAGGGGTCCGGCGTCCTCTCCAGGTACGGCGTGCGCGTGCTCGGCACGCAGGTCGAAGGGATACGCCGGACCGAGGACCGCCGGCTCTTCAAGGAGGCCATGGGCGAGTGCGGCGTGCCCATGCTGCGCAGCCGCTCGGTGACGACGTTTGAGGACGCCGCGGCCGTCGCCGCCGAGATCGGCTACCCCGTCATCGTGCGCGTCGCGT
This sequence comes from Cenarchaeum sp., assembly GCA_007570915.1. GTDB lineage: Archaea > Thermoproteota > Nitrososphaeria > Nitrososphaerales > Nitrosopumilaceae > JAHRAL01. Next base: position 11,125 of record RKSK01000010.1, on the reverse strand, counting down.
ACACGCTAGGCGGCAAGGGCGGCGGCGTTGCGCGCAACGAGATAGAGCTCCACGAGACCGTGGGCCGCGGGATTGCCGCGAGCCTCGTGGGCCAGGTCCTCATAGAGGAGTACGTGGGAAGGTGGAAGCAGATAGAGTACGAGGTCATGCGCGACCACGAGAAGAACAGCGTCATCGTCTGCAACATGGAGAACGTCCTCTCGATGCGCGTCCACACGGGCGACAACATCGTCGTCGCGCCGTCGCAGACGATAGACAACACCGAGTACCACACGCTGCGCTCGGCGGCCCTGCGCGCGACGTCGCACGTCGGGATTGTCGGCGAGTGCAACATACAGTTTGCCCTCGACCCGGGCTCGGAGCGCTATGCGGCCATCGAGGTAAACCCGCGCCTCTCGCGCTCGTCGGCCCTGGCGAGCAAGGCGACGGGCTACCCGCTGGCGTACATGTCCGCCAAGATAGGCCTGGGCTACTCGCTGCCCGAGCTCGCAAACAGGATAACGCGGTCGACCACCGCGTGCTTTGAGCCGTCGCTTGACTATGTCGTCTGCAAGCACCCGCGGTGGGACTTTGCAAAGTTCGAGCTCGCCGAGAGGGCCCTCGGGCCGACCATGAAGTCGGTCGGCGAGGTCATGGGCGTGGGCCGCACGTTCGAGGAGGCCCTGCAAAAGTCCATGCGCATGCTCGACACGGGCATCGACGGCCTCACGCTCAACAGGCGCGACGTCGAGGGCGACGAGGAGGCCATTGAGCACGCGCTGGGCAGGCCCGACGACATGGTCCTCCACTGGGTCGCGCGCGCGGTCCGCGCGGGCATGGCGACCGAGCGCATAGTCGACCTGTCGTACATTGACGCGTGGTTTGTCGAGAGGATACGCGACATCGTCGGGGTCTCCGAGGGCCTCAAGTCGGGCGGGGCCGACCTGCGCCGCGCAAAGCGCATGGGCTTCTCCGACGCGCAGGTCGCGCGCGCGCGCGGCTCCACGGCCGACGGCGTGCGCGAGGAGAGAAAGCGCCTCGGCATCGTGCCGTGCGTAAAGCAGATAGACACGCTCGCCGCCGAGTGGCCCGCGCAGACCAACTACCTCTACATGACGTACGGCGGCGACGCCGACGACATCGAGGCCCCGCGCGGGGGCGACTCGATAGTCATACTCGGGGCCGGCCCCTACCGCATCGGGAGCAGCGTCGAGTTTGACTGGGGGACGGTCAACATGGTCTGGGGCCTTGCGCGCAGCGGGGCCGAGATCGCGCTCGTCAACTGCAACCCCGAGACGGTCTCGACTGACTATGACATATGCAGCCGCCTCTACTTTGAGGAGCTCACGCTCGAGCGCATCATGGACATCGCCGATTTCGAGTCGCCGAGGGGGGCCGTGACCTGCGTCGGGGGCCAGACGGCCAACAACCTCACGCCGGGCCTGGCCGCGCGCGGCGTGCGCATACTCGGCACGGCCGCCGAGGACATTGACAGGGCCGAGAACCGCTCGACGTTTAGCGCCATACTCGACTCGCTCCACATACGGCAGCCGCCCTGGCAGGGGTTCTCGGGCATGGACGCCGCCCGCGAGTTTGCGCAGCGCGTCGGCTACCCCGTGATAGTGAGGCCCTCGTACGTCCTGAGCGGCGCGGCGATGAGGGTCGTCTGGTCGCAGCGCGAGCTCGCGTCGTACATACGCGAGGCCACGACGCTCTCGCCTGACCACCCCGTCGTCATCTCAAAGTTCATGCTAAACTCCCTCGAGGTCGACGTCGACGGCGTCTGCGACGGGGAGCGCGTGCATATCGGGGCCATAGTCGAGCACATCGACAGCGCGGGGGTCCACTCGGGCGACGCGATGATGTGCATCCCGCCGTGGCGCCTGGGCAGCAGCACGCTCGAGGCGATCGAGGCGCACACGCGCAGCATCGTGCCCGAGTTCAACGTGCGCGGCCCGTTCAACCTGCAGTTTCTCGTGCATGAGGGCGTGCCCCACGTCATAGAGCTGAACATACGCGCGTCGCGGTCCATGCCCTTCGTCTCAAAGCTCACGAGGACAAACCTCATCGACATGGCCGCCTCGGCCATACTCGGCGGCCGCGTGGCCGGGGGCGGGGGCGCCGCCGGGGGCAGGGCCAACACGCACGGCATAAAGGTCCCGCAGTTCTCCTTTATGCAGCTTGACGGGGCCGACATCGTCCTGGGCGTCGAGATGCAGTCCACCGGCGAGGCGGCCTGCTTTGGGACCGGGTTCTATGACGCGCTGGCAAAGGCCCTCACGGCAGTCGGCTACAGCCTGCCCGAGTCCGGCACGGCCCTCGTCACGATAGGCGGCGAGCGCAACCGCGAGCGCCTCATGCCCACGATAGCGCGCCTCGGGGACCTCGGGTTTGGCATACTCGCCACCGAGCACACCGCCGAGTTCCTGGGCAGCCGCATAGGCAACGTCGGGACCGTCCACAAGATCAGCGAGCCCGGGCGCAAGCCCAACATAGCCGACCTCCTATACGGGCGCAAGATCAGCTTTATCATAAACGTCCCGAGCACGTCGACGATGGAAAAGTACGTCGGGATGCTCGACGACGAGTACCAGATACGGCGGCGCGCCGCGCGCGCGCGCGCGCCGGGCATGGCGGCCGTGTGGCGGTTGAACGAGGGGACGACTGTCACCTCGAGGCGCCCGCGCGAGGACGCAAAGACGGCCTCGCGCCGCGCGACCATCGTGGCCCACACGCGCCTCCCGCCCAGGACCGACGAGGCGTCGCGGACCACGGGGTGCGCGTGGCCCATGACTATGCGCGCCACGCCCGAGAGGTTCTCGGACGGCATGACGTGGCCGTGCGTCAGCAGCGTGCCGCCGATGACGACGCCGGACGGGGCCGTCATCGAGACGCCCTCCGGCAGCAGGCGCGCCATGCCGGCGTCGTGGTTTCCCGGCACGACCACGGTCTCGGCGGCCTCGGCGACGCGCGAGAGGAACGCCGGCACGGCGTCCCACTCTGCGCCCGATATGCGCGACGTGCCGGCCTTTGTGTCGCCGAGCAGCACGACGCGCGCCGCGCGCGTCCGCCCCGCCAGGGCCGCTATCTCGCCGGCCATCTCGAGGGCCGGCCCCACGCTCTCCATGCGCACGCCCCTGGCCGCCATCGCCGCCTCGAGCCCGACGTGCGCGTCGGCGACTGCGAGCGTGCGCTCTCCGCCGTCCTCGACCAGCAGGGCCGGCTCGGGAACGACGGCCGTCGCCCTTGCGCTCATGCGGCAGGGTTATACGGCCCGGCCCGGCCCGCGCCCCCGTGCGGGAGGGGGGCATGAGCGCAAAGGTCCACGCGTTTGGGCCGAGCGGGAGGCGGATCGTGACCGTCGTGGGCCGCGGCGGCGAGCACTGGGTCGACCCGGAGGCGCGCGTGTGCTCTTGCGCGTCGTTCCACTACCGCGGGGCCCCGTGCGCGCACGTCGAGGCCGCGCTCGGCGCGGGCCGCGAGACCATAGAGTTTGCCGACGGCGAGTATGACGAGTTTGTCAGGGGCCTCCTCGAGGACATCTGGCTCGCCCACGAGCGCCGCTGACGCCGCGCGCCGGCGGGGCGCGCGCCTAGAGGGGAACCTCAAAGAGGTCCTCCCTCTTCACGCCTCGCCAGACGCCCTCCATGCCGACGGGCTCCACGCCCTCGACGGCGGTGATCTTTTGGACCCTGATGTGGTCGGGGTTTGGGGGCCGCCACGCCATGGCCGCATAGTCGCCGCGCTCGCCGGCCTTTGTCGGCACGGCGAGCTGGACCATCGAGGCGCTAAAGCCGGCCTTTGTGAGGGCCGCCATGGCCCTGTCGTGGAGGTCCATCCTGCCGTGGAGGAAGAGGTAGACGGGCCTCACGATGTCGATCTCGTGGCCTTCCAACGCGCGCGGCGCCCGCACGCGGCGCTTAATAACCCTGCCGCGCCCCGGCGCGCGCAAAAAAGGGTTAAATGTGAACGCGCGCGCCGCGCGCGCCGAGATGCGCATAATGACGGTGGGCCGGCGGTCGTTCGTGACGAGCTTTAGGCTCGCCGGCGTGCCGGGCACCGTCACCGAGACGCCCGAGGAGGCGCTCGAGGAGATCAGGTCGCTCTCGGCGGACCCCGGCGTTGGCCTCGTCCTCGTCGGCGACGACGTCGCCGCGCCCATAGAGGACGAGATCACGAGGCTGCGCACGGAGGGCGACACGCTGGTCTTTGCGCTGCCGGCCAGCGGCGCGACAAAGGCCGACGTCGACTATCGCGCGATGCTCAAAAAGATACTCGGGATGTAGGCGCAAGGTTAGGGTTTTATCCGGCGCCCCGCGGCGGCGCGCGCGTGAGGGCGGCGTTTGCGGGCTCCGGGCGCGTCGAGGTCCGCGAGGCGGACATGCCAGAGGCCCAGACCGGCGGGGTGGTCGTGAGGATGCGCGCGTGCGGCATATGCGGGTCCGACCTCGAAAAGGTCTACGGCATGTACTCAAAGCCGTCGATGCGCCTGGGCCACGAGCCGGCGGGCACCGTCGAGTCCGTGGGCGGCGACGCCGGCGGCCTGCGGGCCGGCGACAGGGTCTTCACGCACCACCACGTCTCGTGCGGGTCGTGCAGGCACTGCGCGCGCGGCGAGGAGACGCTCTGCGCGACGTACTCGTCGACAAACCTCTCGCCGTGCGGCCTCGCCGAGCACTATGCGGTCCCCGCGCTCAACGTCGCGCGCGGCGGCGTGCTGCGCCTCCCGGACCACGTGACGTTCGAGCAGGCCGCGATGGTAGAGCCGCTGGCGTGCTGCCTGCGCGCGTGGGACGCGCTGGAGTGCGGCGAGGGCGACACGGTCGCCGTGCTCGGGTGCGGCCCGACGGGCATCATGCACTCGATGATCGCGCGCTCGCGCGGGATTGCGGCCGTCTGCACGGACACCAACGACTATAGGGTCGCCTTTGCGCGCGAGCTCGGCGCGACGGAGGCCGTGCGGCCCGAGCGCGGCGCCGACTGCGTGCGCGGGGCCACGGGCGGGCGCGGGGCCGACGCCGTGATCGTGGCCACGGGCAGCGCGCGCGCGATAGCCGACGGCGTGGGGATGGCCCGCGAGGGCGGCACGGTCATGCTCTTTGGCGTCCCGCCGCGGGGCTCGACAGTCGAGCTTGACGCCGGCGACCTGTACGCGCGCGGCGTGGGGGTGCGCTCGAGCTATGCGGCCTCTGACTCTGACACGCGGCGGGCACTCGGCATGATAGCCGGCGGGCGCATCGACGTGGCACGGCTCATCACGCACCGCTACCGCCTCGCCGAGGCCGGCGAGGCCTTTGAGCGCGCGCGCGGCGGCGAGTCGGCCATGAAGGTCGTCATAACCGAGTAAGGCTTAAGTGGCGCGCGCCGCGGGCCTGCGCGCGTGGACTGGGGGATGGAGAGCCGCATGGCCCGCATCATACGCCCGCGCTCGAGGCGCGGCGTAATGCTCGCCGTCGACCACGGCTACTTTATGGGCCCGACGCGCAGCCTCGAGAGGCCCTCCGAGACGATAGGGCCGCTCGTGGACCACTGCGACTCGCTCATGCTCACGCGCGGCGTCCTGCGGACCTCGGTGCCTGCGTCGAGCGCCGTGCCCGTCGTCCTGCGCGTGTCAGGCGGCAGCAGCATCGTCGGGGCCGACCTCTCCGACGAGGCGATAACGACGGGCATGGCAGAGGCCGTGCGCCTCAACGCCTCGGCAGTCGCGATGTCGATATTCGTCGGCGCGGCCCACGAGCACCAGACGCTCGTCTCGCTCGGCAGGCTAGTCGACGAGGCCGAGGCCGCCGGCATGCCCGTCCTCGCCGTGACGGCAGTCGGCAAGGAGCTCGAGAAGCGAGACGCGCGCTACCTGTCCCTGGCGTGCCGCATCGCCGCCGAGTTTGGCGCGCACATGGTCAAGACGTACCACTGCGAGGGCTTTGAGAGGGTCGTCGAGTCGTGCCCCGTGCCGATCATAGTCGCCGGCGGCCCAAAGGTGCCCGAGCGCGAGGCCCTCGAGCTCGTGCGCTCGTCAGTCGACGCCGGCGCCGCCGGCGTGGACATGGGCCGCAACATATGGCAGTCCGACCGGCCAGTCGCGATGATCCGCGCCGTGCGCAGCATCGTCCACGACGACGCGAGCGTCGACGAGGCCGTGGCGTCGCTGGGCGCCCCGGCGTAGGGGCAAGGGCGGCCGGCCCGCGCAGGGCAATGCCTAGGGCGACATTAGGCCGCACAGGCGCGGTTTTGATCAAAACCCCGCCCTGTCACCGCGCTGGCGGGCAAAAGCCCACGCCCCGCCACGCGGCCCCCTTGCGCATGCTTGCGAACCAGAACGCCGCGAAACGCGGGTCGAACCCGCGCCCGCAAACACGGATGCCTAACGCCGGCGGGCGCATGACAGGTTTATTACCCCGCACCTGTCCGCGGGGGGCGCAGGCACAAGGGCGATGGGGAACGTCGTGATTGATGACAGGGGGGCGCCTTTTCGCGACCTACTCGCGGACGCGCTCCCCCCCACCGGGGGCGCAAGCGTCTCTGTGGGCTGCTTTGCCCCGGGCCTGGCTGCAATCATGCGGCCCCCGCAACAGGCGGGCAAGCCGAAGCTCTTGGCGCCCGACGCCACAGGCAGGGGGGCCGAAGGGGCGCCTGTGCGGGGCGGCAAGGGCGCCAGGCAGGCTTGCGCCGGGTTCAAGCGGCGCGGGCATGCGCGCGGCGGCAGAAAACAAGAGGCCGATGAAGATCCCGCGGCGCACCTGCCGCGCCCCCCTGGGCGCATGGGCCCGGCGCCTGGCGAAGGCGATGTTGCGCAGGCGCCCACACCCGCGGCGGCCGAAAAAAAAGCAGGGGCCGCGACTTGCCCAAAGGAAAAGATACGCGCAAGGGCGCGCATTTTCACACTGCCGGGCACGGAAGCGGCCGCGCGCACCGGAATTGCGGGATCCGGCGGCCCCCCACCCCACGCCATCCACGTGAGCGGCGGGCCAGGCCCCAAAACACCGGGCGACGCCGGCGCCAACAGGCTGTTGGGGCGGCCTGCCTTGCCGCCGGGGGGCGGGGCGGGCCTTGCGGGCATGTCCGGGGGATCCTTAAAGCGCCCGTGGCCGGGGCACGCCCGCGCCCCCCACGGGATGCCCCTCAAGGGCGCGCGCCGTGAGCGCGAAGGCGGCGCGGATCCAAAGCGCGGGCCAGGCCCCGTTTGGGGAAAAAAGGCCCGTGATCCGTTCCCCCCTCAACGCCAGGCAGCCGGCCCGCGCATGGCCGCGGCGGAAGGCCGCAGGGGGGCGATTATTGGCGGCGCCGCGGGCCTTGGGAAAACGCGTGTTGGCGCGGCCGCGCCAAAGTGCCGCCAAAGGCGCGGCTACACTTACCGGACACAGGATGCGGAACTTGGCCGTGACCGGCCTGTTGCGTCCTTGAGTGCTCCCTATCGTGATCTTGAGCGAGATAAAGCTAGGCGGCATAAAGCCGAAACAGGCGCCCCCCGCATTGCGCACAGCGGGCACGTTGGAAACTAACATGGGCAAAAAACTAGCATTTTTGGCATCACACCTCTATGACATCGACTCGCTGCGAGAGCTGTTTGCAGAGCTAAACTTTGAGCCTAGCGACGAGACGATCAGCAAGTCCGCCTGGACTGACGAGGAAAAAGACTTGATAGACGAGTCAGAAACCGTTGCGACAAAATTCGGCTATAGGGTGTACTATCTCAGGACGCGCGAAAATGACTTCAAGCCCATCAGGCCAATCCTGGCCAAAATAATAAAAGCCGACGGCGGCCTGTGCCTTGTGTGCTCGCACAACCCGAACGGCTTTAGGTGGATGCTCACGATACCCTGTGGCCTCTCCTCGCCATCTAGCAAAACAGGCGATTTGCCGCTAGTGACCACCAAGGACAGGCCAATCTCAAAGACATCCGTCGAATTTCTTGAAAACATACGGGCCCCAAAAAAATCCGACGCCGCCGCCCTCCAGGCGCAAGTCGCCAAAGCGTACGACACCTTTATGGTCCAGATACGACACAACGAAGACAGCAAATACGCAGCTGGCGAGCGCAGCAGGGCGTTCTCCGACGCTGCCCACGCCGCAGCTCCGGGATGCCGATCGGCCGACCTGCGCCTCGCAATGGGCAGCAGGCTAGACGGCCTGGTTCTCCACGCCGGGGCGGCAGGGCTTGCCGAGGTCAAGCGCGCCGTGGAGCTAGAGCCGCGCTCGGCCGACCCGCTCCTCGCGCTGGGCGCCAGGCTCCACGAGCTGGGCAGGCATGCCAAGGCGGCCGCCGCCTTTGACAGGGCGGCCACCCTAGCTCCCGGAGAGCCGGCGGCGCTAGCGGGCCTTGGCGTGTCGCTGTGGCGCCTGGGCAACCATGCCGAGTCGCTTGACGCCTTTAGCCGCGCCGCAGAGCTGGACCCGGACAACGCCGAGCTGCATGTTGGCGTGGGCAGCGCGCTCCTCGGGCTGGGCCGCGACGCCGAGGCGGACTGTGCGTTTGCGCGCGCGGCCGAGCTTGGGCGGGGCGCCGGCGCGCTCGCCGCAGGGGGGGGCGCGTGAGGTGGACAGGTCTGCTGCGCTCTATGCGCGCGCGCGCCGCGCCGTGGCGTCCGGCGTAAACAGCCCCATTCGGCACTATGACCCGTACCCCTTCTTCGCCGAGCGCGCGCGCGGCGGGGCCGTCTGGGACGCCGACGGGCGCAGGTACGTCGACCTGTGCGGCGCGTACGGCGCGATGCTCCTGGGCCACCGCAACGCCGCCGTCATGGCCGCCGTCTCGGCCCAGCTGCGCCGCGGCACGCTCTACTGCATGCCGACTGCCGCCGAGACGGAGCTCTCCGAGCTCATATCGCGCGACTACCCGTCGATGCGCCGCGTGCGCCTGGTCAACACGGGCCTCGAGGCGACGATGGCGGCGATCAGGCTCGCGCGCGGGCACACGGGCCGCACAAAGGTGGTAAAGTTTGACGGGTGCTACCATGGGGCCCACGACTATGCGCTGGTCCGCGCCGGCTCGGGCGTCGCGCACTATGGCCTGGCCGACTCGGCAGGCTCGCTTCGCGCCGCGGCCCGCGAGACGCGCGTGGCGCGCTACAACGATGGCGCGTCCCTCGAGCGGGCCATGGGCGATGACGTCGCCGCCGTGATAATAGAGCCCGTCATGGCAAACATGGGCGTCATACCGCCGCGCCGCGGGTTCTTGCGGCGCGTGGCGCGGGCCGCCAGGTCGCACGGCGCGCTCCTCATATTCGACGAGACCGTCACGGGGTACCGCCTGGGCCGCGGCGGCGCTCAGGGCGAGTACGGGGTGATGCCCGACATCACGACGCTCGGCAAGGCCCTCGGCGGCGGCCTCCCCATAGCGGCCCTGGGCGGGAGGCGCGACGTCATGGACTCGCTCGCGCCGGCCGGCCCCGTCTACGAGGCGAGCACGTTCGCCGGCAACCCCGTCTCGGTGGCCGCGGCGACGGCCTCTGTCCGCGAGGTCCGGCGCCTGGGCCCGAAAATGTACCCGCGCCTCGAGCGCGAGTGCGCGGCGCTCGCCGCGCGCGTGTCAGACGCGGCGTCCTCGCGCGGCCTGCCGCACACGGTGAACCGCGCGGCCTCGATGTTCCAGGTCTTCTTTTCGGCCTCGCCGGTGACTGACAGGGACTCTGCGATGGCCTCCGACCGCGCGCTCTTTGCGCGCCTCGCCGCGGGCCTGCGCTCGCGCGGCGTCTTTGTGCCTCCGTCGCAGTTTGAGGCGGCATTTCTCTGCCACGCGCACACGCAGGCAGACCTCTCGCGCGTGGCTCTCGCGTACGAGGCGGCCATGGGGGCGCTCGCGCCGTGAAGATGGGCACGCGCGGGAGCCGCCTCGCCATCGAGCAGGCGACGTGGGTGGCCGCCAGCCTCGTCACCGCAGGCGCCGGCGAGGCGTTCTCGCTCGTCGTGGTCCGCACGCGCGGCGACGCCGACGCGCGCCCGCTCTTTGCGATCGACCAAAAGGGCGTCTTTGAGAGGGAGATAGACGAGCGCGTCGCCTCGGGCAGCCTGGACTTTGCGGTCCACAGCATGAAGGACGTGCCCACCGAGCTCCCCGGCGGCCTCGTCCTGGCGTGCGTGCCGCGCCGCGAGGACCCGCGCGACGTGCTCGTCACGCGCGGCGGCGGGGGCATCTCGTCGCTGCGCGAGGGCGCCACGGTCGGCACGAGCAGCCTGCGGCGGGCCGTGCAGGTGCGCCGCGCGAGGCCCGACGTGGACGTGCGGCCAATCCGCGGCAACGTCGACACGCGCGTCTCGCGCGTGGCGCGCGGCGAGCTGGACGCCGTCGTCCTCGCGCGCGCGGGCCTGGCGCGCCTGGGGATGATCGGCGGGGGCGGGGCGCTCGGCGGCTGCGGCGTCTCCGAGCTCCCGCAGGACGAGTTTGTGCCCTCGCCCGGCCAGGGCGCCCTTGCCCTCGTCGCGCGCGAGGGCGACGGGCCGGCCGTCGGGGCCCTGCGGTCCATAGAGGACGCCGGCTCGCGCGCCGAGGCCGAGGCCGAGCGCGCGCTCTCGTCGGGCATCGGGTCGGGCTGCCGCTTTCCCGTCGGCGCGCTGGCCAGGGCATCCGGCGGGCGGATCAGCGTGCGCGCGGCGGCCTACTCGGTCGACGGCGCCGAGCGCCTCGCCGCCGAGGCCTCCGGCGACGCCGCCGACGCGCGGGCCGTCGGCGCGCGCGCCGCTGCGATCCTGCGCGAGGCCGGCGTGGGCCGCCTTGCACTTAATTGGAGGGAGGGCCTCGCGGGGTGGAACTCGCAATGAGCGGCAAGGTGTACCTCGTGGGGGCCGGACCGGGCGACCCCGGGCTGCTCACGCTGCGCGCAGCCGAGCTGCTGCGCGGAGCCGACGTCGTCCTCTATGACCGCCTCGTCAGCGACGAGATCCTCGCGATGGCCGGCGAGTCGGCCGCAAAAGAGTACGTCGGCAGGGCAGTCGGCGATGACGCCTCGCACCAGGACTCGACGAACGAGGCCATGGCGCGCCACGCGCTAGCGGGCCGGACCGTCGTGCGCCTCAAGGGCGGCGACCCGAACGTCTTTGGGCGCGGCGGCGAGGAGGCCGAGTTTTTGCGCTCGCGCGGGATCGACTGCGAGCTCGTGCCGGGCATAACGTCGGGCCTCGCGTCTGCGACGTACGCCGGCATCCCGATAAC
>RKSK01000183.1 GCA_007570915.1 Cenarchaeum sp. | reverse complement strand
CGCCCACCCTGGCCGTGTCGGACTCTAGCAGGGCGTTGATCGCCTGCGTCGTGCTGTGCGATATGAGCTCGACCTCCGACGGGTCGATCTCGCCTCCGGAGAGTATCTCGGAGAGCGACTCTAGTATCCCCTCGGCGACGCCCGTCGGCGCGCCGTGCGTCGTGGGGACCACCGAGCGCGCGACTATGGCGCCGGTCCGCGTCTCGACTGCGACGGCCTTTGTGAACGTCCCGCCGACGTCTATTCCAATCCTCACGCGCCTCACTGCGCGCGCCCCCTGGACTTGCGCATCGCCTCGAGGCGCCGCGCGCGGCGCGGGCGCAGCACTAGCACGTACGACGAGGCCGCCACGTAGACGCCGGCCAGGACCGCCTGCGCTACGGCCGTCTCGAGCGTCGGGTATATCCCCGTCATCGAGGCGACGTTGATGTCGAGGCGCGGTATGGTCCCGAGCATCGACGTGTAGGGGACGATATCGAGGGCCTGCAGCTCGCGCACGGCGTTGCCCAGGAACGCGACTGACAGGTAGGCCCCGACGCCCATCGTAAGGCCAAAGAGCGCGCGCAGCGGCAGCCTCCTGCCCAGGCGCCTCATGCCATAGTAGACGCCAAGGAGGACGAGGAGGCCCAGGACAAACCCCAGGACCACGTAGAGCTCCGAGTAGCGCGCAAACCCGATCATCGCCTGGTAGAACAGGACCGACTCAAAGCCCTCGCGGTAGACCGTAAAGAAGGACAGCATGACGAACACCGACGCGCTTCCCGTCGCAGTCGCCTGCCAGACCTTGGCCTTGACGAACTCCATCCACTTGCGGTGCTCGATCTTGTTGAGGACCCAAAAGCTCACGTAGAACAGGACCGCCGTCGCCGAGAGGGCCGCGACGGCCTCGATGAGCTCGCGGCTCGCCCCCGACACCTCGATTATGAACTGCGCTGCGACCCACGTCGCGCCCGTCGCGCCTATGGCCGCGGCTACGCCGTAGAGGAGGTGGCGCTTGAAGCGCAGGTTCCTTGAGGCCTCGAGGTAGGCGAGTATCGCGCCGAGTATGAGGACCGCCTCGAGGCCCTCGCGGAATATTATCGCAAACGACGAGACAAAGGCGATCGCCGGCGCGAGCGCGCCGGTCCCGCCGACGAGGCGCTCGGACTCGTCGAGGTTTCGCCCTATGGCCGTGATCGCCTCGCGGACCTCGCCGGCGTCGGCCGGCGCGCGGACGAGGTTTCGCAGCACGGCGAACTGGTGCTCGACCTCGAGCGTAAAGTCCGGGCTTATCGAGCGCAGCGGAACCTCTATGAGCTCATAGCTGTCAAGGTACGCCGAGCGCGCCGCGTCGTACGCCCCGCCGTACTCGCCGGCGCCGTGCATCGCGGCGGCCTCGGCGAGGAGGGCCCTGATCCTGTCAATCTCGTCGCGGACGGTCGCCTTTTGCTCGTCGGTGGCCGAGCCCATGCGGGCCAGCGGGGAGCCCGGCTCGGCGAGCTCGGTGGCCACGATGCGGCCGGGCTCGAGGCCCGCCGTGAGGCCCTCGGCCTCCTCGAGGCCGGGGAGTATGCTCCGCTCGATGTGCTCGCGCAGGTCCTGCGCCGGCGCGCGCCCGGCGATGAGCTCGCGCAGGCCCACGCGCATGGCCCCCTCTATGGCGAGCATGAGGCCCTCGTCGGCGTCCCCTATGAGCGGCTCGAGGTACTCAAAGTTGTCAAGGTAGGCCTCGACGGCGCGCGCGTCGGCGAGCGCATAGTCCCCGGCCTCGGCGGCCGCTATGACGCCGTCGTTGAGCGACCGGATGGTCCGGTAGAGCTGCGGCGGGTCGATCTCGACGGACGCGGCGCCGAATATGGTCCGCTGCGCGTACGCAATGTCCTCGGCGACGCGGCCATAGTCGGCGTCGCGCGCGCGCATCTTGGCGGCAATCGCGTCGAGGCGCCCGTCGGGGGCGAGCTCGGCGACGCGGGAGGCGACGGCGGCGGCGAGCTCGGCGGCCTCGGCTCTCGAGTATACGATCCCCTCGCGGTACGACTTTTCGGCGACCGCCAGCATCTCGACGTGGTCTGGTGGGCCGGCCGCGCCGGCGCCCTCGCGCAGGGCCTGCGCTGCGGCCTCGAGCGCGCGGGCCGCGCCGCGCGTGTCGCCGATCGGCAGCAGCGAGCTGGCGTCAAGGAGGAGCAGGTGGACGTCCTCGTGCGACGCCGCGGTGTCGGCGGCGCTGCCCGCGTAAAACTCGGCGGCAAACCTGGCGTGGGTCGCCGCGGCCGCCTCGTCTCCGGCGGCCAGGGCCGAGGACGCCAGCCCCACGGAGGCGAGCGTGACCTCGTGGACCGCGGCCGGGGCCGCGGCGCCGGCCGCGAGGACCGGCAGGAGGAGGGCCAGGGCGGCTGAGGCGAGTGCTGCGCTCATCGGCTGCGCGGTTAGGCGGATCTAACTGTATTTAAAGCAGAGACGGATCCCACGGGCGTGAAACGGCGCGCCTAGCGCCTCAGGCGCCAGGCGATCGCCACGGGCGCGCCCACATAGAGGCCCGCGTTGAGCGCGATGACGAGAGCTCCGAGGGCCGCGACGCCGAGCTCCGAGCCGGGCTCGGCGGCCGACATTATCGAGAGCGAGGCGAGCATGGGCGCGATTACCGCGCGGACCGCCGCGCGCAGCTCGGGGCTCTCGCGCTCCCAGTCGGCGACCGTGGGCGAGAACGAATAGTAGACGGCGTTGAACGCCGACATGAACGCCGAGCCGGCGCCCGTGCCAAGCAGCGTCGAGTCGCGGATCTCGCGCAGGGCCTGCACCTCGGCGGCCATCTCCGTGCCGTACGCCGCGGTCGCGATCAGGCACCCGCCGCCGGGGCGCTCGGTCTCCATTGCCGTTCCGGGCTCGGGTGCCATCACGTCCTCGCCCTCCACCATCGCGCCCTCGCCGTCCCCCGTCATGGCCATCTCCTCGCCGCCCTCCGTCATGGCCATCCCGGGGTTGGCCGCGGCCTCCATGAGGGCCGCCTCGGCGAGCGAGAGCTGTGCCATTACCCTCTCGATCGTCTGCGGGACGTCGGGGCTGTTGCGCCTGACCTCCGATATCAGCGTCTCGTTGAGCGTCGTCTCTATGCTCTGGCGAAGCAGCGGCTGGCCCGCGGCGTCAAGGTCGTCCTCGACGAACTCGAACTCGTTGAGGTACGCCTCGCGGACGAGCTCGCCGGCCTGCAGCGAGTTGCCGTCCATGTACTCGGCGCGCGCGACGTCCAGGAGCAGCCTGATGTTGTCTATCCTCGCGGCAGACCCCTCAAAGCCCGCGGCGAGCTGCTCGGCCGACCTCATTGCGGTCGGGTCGGCCCCGCCCATCATGTCGGTCATTTCGCCCTGCGCCGTCGCCTCGCCCGGGACAAACGCCGCAGCGAGCTCCCCGGACAGCGAGAGGGCCATCTCGGTGGACTCGGCTGGGTCGTTGCGGTTGTCGTACACCGAGTAGAACGCGTTGAACGCGTCGTCCAGGCGCGACTCGCGGTCCGGCGGGTGCTGCGTGAGCGTCGGGCCGCGAAAGAGGTCCATGTGCGCCACGTCGAGGAGCGCGTAGGCGTCCTGCAGCTCGGCGACCAGCTCGACGTTCCCGTCGACGATGGCCGAGTCGTACTCGTCCGCCGAGATGCGCACGAGCTCGGCGGCGATCGCCGAGGCGAGGGCCGCGTCGTCCGCGGAGCCGGCGCCGATCGTCGCGCGCTGCGCGACCTCGACTGCCTGCCTTGCGGCGTTGAGCTCGGCGTCCACCTCGCCGGCCGACATGGCGCCGGCCTCCACGCGCTCCTGCAGGGCGGCAAGCGAGGCGCGCAGCGCCTCGTTGGCGGTTGGGTCGGCGGCCGCTACGGCCGTCTCCACGCGCGGGTAGGCCTCGCCGATCGCGTGCATTGCGTGGAGCGGCGCAAGCGCGGCGTCGGCCATGAACGAGTCAGACGCAAACGGGCCGGGGGAGGCCCCGAGGTTGACGGCAAGCGCGTCGAGGTGGCCGCGCATCTCATAGAAGGCGAC
>RKSK01000124.1 GCA_007570915.1 Cenarchaeum sp. | reverse complement strand
GCGCGCGCGATATGGATGGTGGTGCGGAGGGTGGGATTCGAACCCACGAACTCCTAAGAGATAAGGACCTGAACCTTACGCCTTTGACCGGGCTGGGCGACCCCCGCGCCGCGCGCGCCCTGGGAGCCCGAATAAGTGCGTTTTTAACCCGACCGCGCCTCCGGCGCGCGCGAGGGGCCACGGCCGAGTACAGGGTCATCTATTGCCGCGAATGCGACCGCGTGATCGGGCGCTACAACCGCAAGTACTACACGGACGAGCGCATAGGCGAGGTGATACGCTCGCAGCACGGCACGCACGTCCGCGAGGGCCACGAGATAGAGCTGCGCGTCTCGCGCGGCGACTAGCCGCGGTACTCCTCGAGCAGGCGGCGCTTCTCCTTTGAGAGCTTTTTGGGGACCTCCACCCTCAGCGCGACGACAAGGTCGCCTCGCGGGCGCCCGGCCCCCCTCGGCAGGCCCTGTCCCCTCACCGTGAGCGTGTCCCCGTACTGGCTCCCTGACGGGACCGAGACCCTCCTCGAGCCCTCGAGCGTCGGCACGTCCACCTCGCAGCCGAGGGCCGCGTCGGCCATGTCGAGGGCGAGCTCGTGGACGAGGTCGGCCCCCCTCCGCACAAAGTGCTCGTGCCGCCTGATCCTGATGCGCAGGATCAGGTCGCCGCTCTGGCCGCCGGGGACGTACTCGCCCTCCCCCTCCAGCGTATAGTCCCCCTCTTCGATCCCGGGCGGTATCTTTTGGCTGACGTGCCTGGTCCCGCGCCTCTTGCCGCTGCCAGAGCACTCCTTGCACGGGCTCTTCACCACGCTCCCCGTCGCGCCGCACTTGCCGCACGGCCCGACCGAAAGGAACGCCGCAAACCCCGACTGCCGCCCGCGCCGGACCGTGCCGGAGCCGCCGCATGCGGCGCAGGTCTCGCGCTTCCCGTCTGCCGAGCCGCTCCCGCGGCAAGAGTTGCACTCCACGTCGCCCTTTCGGTCGATCTCCAGGTCCTTGCCGTGGAGGACGTCCTCGAGCGTGAGGCTCATCTCGTGTAGGAGGTCCCTCCCGCGGCGCGCGCGGGGGCCCGCGGCGCCCCCGCCCCCAAAGAGCGTCTCAAAGATCCCCGACCCGCCAAGGATGTCCTCAAAGCTCGCGCCGCCAAAGCCCCCGGCGCCGCCAAACCCGCCCTCGCCGCCCTGCTGGCCGTCGACGCCGGCGTGGCCGTGCGCGTCGTACATGCGCCTCTTCTTGTCGTCGGATATGACGGCGTACGCCTCGGATATCTCCTTGAAGTGCTCCTGCGCGTCGGCGGACTTGTTCCTGTCGGGGTGGAACTTGAGGGCGAGCTTGCGGTACTGCCTCTTGACCTCCTCGGCGCTCGCGTCGCGCGCGACGCCGAGGACCTCGTAATAGTCGCGCTTTGCGCTCACCTGCAACCACGCCACGCCGGCGCGCACTGGGCCATCGCGTCGCGCCGCGCCCAATTTCCCATATATTAACGCGCAATGGCCACGGCGCGCGCCGCAGGGCGGCGGCACGGAGTTAATAGGGGGGCCTGCGGCGCGGCGCGCGGCATGGACAGGCGGCTCAGGATTGCCGGGATCGCCGGGGCGCTGGCCGTCTCGGCGGCCATACTCCTCTCGCCCTCGCAGGGCGTGCCGCTCCCGGAGCCGACGACGACGCCGGAGGGGGGCAGCGGGTCCGTGGCCGTCCTGGCCACGGGCCTCGACGAGCCGCGCGCGATCGCCGTGTCCGGCGGCGCCGTGTACATAGCCGAGAGGGACGGCGCGATCAGGGCCGTAGAGGGCGGCTCCCTCTCCGAGCGCGCGCTCATCACGCTGCGCGCAGCGGGCCGGCACGACGCCGGACTCGTCGGCCTCGCCGCGCACCCGGACCCGCCGGCCGGCCCGGCGCTCTACGCCTATGTGACGTACGAGGAGGGCGGCGAGCTCTGGAACAGGGTCATGTGGATACGCCACGGCGATGGGCGCGCCGTGGACGTCGGGACGGTGATCGATGGGCTGCCCGCGGCCGAGTTTGCCAACGGGGGCGCCATGGCCTTTGGGCCGGACGGCATGCTCTACGTCGGGACGGGCTCGGCGCCCGGCTCGCCGGGCGAGGGCGGCCCGCTGGCCGGCAAGATACTGCGCGTGGATCCTGACGGCTCGGTTCCGCCGGACAACCCCGTCGCCGGCTCGGCCGTGTACGCCTCGGGGTTTAGGGACCCGCGCGGGATCGCGTGGGGCGTCGACGGGGCGATGCTCGTGGCCGACGCCGGCCCGTCAAAGAACGACGAGATCACGATCGTCTCCGCCGGCGCGCACCACGGCTGGCCCGACGAGGTGTGCTCCGGCGGGGTTCACGTCGGGGCCGCCGCATGCTTTGACCCCGCGCTCGGCATAGGCGGGATCGCCGTGTACGCGGGCGGCCCGCTGGGGGGCGCGGGGGCCGTCATGGCCGCCTCGCTGCGCGCCGGCACGATACACTCGGTGGACGTCTCCACCGGCGAGCAGGGCACGGTGTTCGGGGGCCTGGGCCGCATGCGCGACGTCGCCGCCGCGCCGGGCGGGTCGCTGTACGCCATAACGTCAAACACGGACTCGGGGGGGTTTGCCGGCGGCGGCGACGACCGCCTCGTGCGGGTGGACCGCTAGATGGCCGGCTCCTCGCTCCCGCGGTTCTACGAGCGGGGCCGCGCCGCGCGCCTCGAGGCGCTGCGCGGGGCCGCGGCGCTTGACGACGCCGACATCGCGATCCTCGCCGGCTGCGGCGGGATAGGGTTTGAGGAGGCCGACGCCATGGTCGAGAACGCCGTGGGGACCATGGGCGTCCCCCTGGGGATCGCGACGAACTTTGTCGTCAACTCGCGAGACGTCCTCGTCCCGATGGCCACCGAGGAGTCCTCGGTCATCGCGGCGGCCTCGAGGGGCGCCCGCGCCGCGCGCGCGGCGGGGGGCTTTGCGGCGTCAGCCGGCGAGGCGCGCATGGTGGGCCAGGTCCAGGTGGTCGGTGGGTACGCCGACGACGCCGAGGCCAGGGTCGCCGCGGCGGCCGGCGAGATACTCGCGGCGGCAAACTCGGCGAGCCGCACGCTGCCCGGCCTCGGCCGCGGCGCAAAGTCCGTCTCGTGCAGGCGCGTGCGCACGGGGGCCTCGGAGCAGCTAGTCGTCGAGCTCGACGTCGACGTCGGCGACGCGATGGGCGCAAACGCGACGAACTCGATGTGCGAGGCCGCCGCGCCGGCGATCGAGGCGGCCGCGGGGGGCCGCGCGCTGCTGCGCATACTCTCAAACTACTCGCCGCGGCGCATGGCGGCCGCGACGGCGACGTTTCCCGCCGGCGACGTGGGCGGCGAGGGCGCGGTCCGCGACATGGTCCTGGCGTACGAGCTGGCCAGGCACGACATGGGCAGGGCCGTGACCCACAACAAGGGGATAATGAACGGCATCGCCGCCGTCGCCACGGCGACGGGCCAGGACGTGCGCGCGATCGAGGCCGCGGCCCACGCGCACGCCTCGCTTGGCGGCGCGTACTCGTCGCTAAGCGAGTGGTCAGTCGGCCCCTCGGGCGACCTCGTCGGCCGCCTCGAGGTGCCGCTGGCCGTCGGGACGGTCGGGGGCATATCGGGAATCCACCCCACGGCCCGCGTCTGCGGGAGTGACGGTGCCGCGCGCGCCCTGCCCTGCCCTGTGCACGGGGATCCGCGGCGGGGCGCTTTGGCATGGGTGTTTGGCACGGGCGTGGCCGGCGGGCGGGCAGCCCGCGCGGCGCCGCCGCCGGCCCCGGGCCGGCTCCCGCGGCAGGGCGCGTTCGGCCCGCGGCTGCCGCGCACTAGATATATACCCGCGGCGCCGCCGCCTCGCCGTTGGCGGTGAGGCTTGCCATACCAAAGGGGAGCCTCGAGGACTCGACCTTTCGCCTCCTCGAGCGCGCCTGGACGCGCGTGAGGCGCAAGGACCGCACGTACAGGGTCTACCTTGACGACCCCGAGATCACCGTCAAGATGCTGCGCCCGCAGGAGATACCCACGCTCGTCGCCGAGGGCCTCTATGACGTCGGGATCACGGGCAACGACTGGGTCGGCGAGGCGCGCGCCGACGTCGAGGAGCTCCTTGACCTCGAGTACGGCCGCGTGAGGCTTGTCACGGCGTTTCCGGGCCAGCGCTACGCCGGCCTTGACGCCATGATCGCAGACTATGCGAAAAAAAAGAGGACCTTGCGCATATCTACCGAGTACCTGACGACGACTGCGAGGTTTGTCAAGTCGTGCGCGTCGTACAGGAGGAGGTTTGGCTCGCGCGAGCCGCTAATCGTCACGCCGTGGCTGCGGATCGGGACTAACAAGGCCGTGCAGATACACCTCTCGTTTGGCGCGACGGAGGCAAAGCCGCCCGAGGACGTCGACGCGATACTCGACGTGACCGAGACGGGCACGACGCTCACGCAGAACAAGCTAAAGATAGGCGACGACGTGCTCGTCTCTACGGCGCACCTCATCGCAAACAGGGACGCGGTGCGCGACCCCGCGAGGAGGGAAAAGATATTTGACATTGTGACGATGCTGCGCGGGCCGCGCCAGATACTCGAGCTCGACGAGATCAGCCGCGCCGAGACGGGGCAGGTCGCGGCGCGGCGGCCCGCCCGGGCCCCGCGGGGGGCGCGGCGCGCCAAAAAGGGGCGCTAGGGGCCATGCCGGCGCCGGTTGCCGTGCGGTCCGTGCGCGACGTCGAGCGCTTTGCGGCAGGCGCGTGGTGCGCCGCCCCCCCGCCGCGCGTCACGCGGGCCGTCTCGTCCATAGTCGAGGGCGTGCGGCGCGGCGGCGACGCGGCCCTGCTGCGCTACGAGGCGAGGTTTGGCGCGGCGCGGCCCCGCGCGATCCGCGTCACGCCGGCGCAGGCCCGCGCGGCCCGCTCGCGCGCCTCGCGCGCCGAGCTCGCCGCGGTCCGCGCGGCGGCCGCGCGCCTAAGGAGGGCAGAGGCCTCCACGGTCTCCCTCCTGCGCGCGCGCACGCTGCGCCTCGGCGGCGCCACCGTCCGGCGCGAGTTTTCGGCGCTGCGCAGCGTGGGCTGCTACGTTCCCGGCGGCGCGGCGCGCTACCCGAGCTCGGCGATAATGTCCATAGTGCCCGCAGTCGCCGCAGGCGTGCCCAGGATCGCCGTCGCCTCCCCGCCGGGGCCCGACGGCGAGATTGACGCGCTCACGCTGGCCGCCGCCGACATTTGCGGCGCGACGGAGATATACCGCATGGGCGGCGCGCAGGCCATAGCGGCCATGGCGCACGGGACGCGCGCGGTCAGGCCCGTGGACAAGATAGTCGGCCCCGGTGGCCCCTACGTCACTGCCGCAAAGCTCGCAGTCTCGGCCACGGTGGCAATCGACATGGCCGCCGGCCCGACAGAGCTGGGAATCGTCGCCGACGCGGGCGCCGACGCGGGCCACGCCGCGCTCGACCTCGTCTCGCAGGCAGAGCACAGCCCCGAGGCGCGCTGCTTTTTGGCGACAGACTCGGCGCGCCTCGCCCGCCGCGTCGCGCAGGCGGCCGGCGAGGCCGCCGAGGCAACGCCGCGCTCGCGGATCGTGCGCGAGTCGCTCTCGCGCAACGCGTTTGTCGCCGTGTGCGCCTCGCTGCCCTCGGCCCTCCGCCTCGCCGACCTCCTCGCGCCAGAGCACGTGCAGGTGATGACGCGCTCGCCTGAGCGCGACGCGGCGCGCATAAGGTCGGCGGGGATGGTCCTCCTAGGCGACACGCCGTCTGCCGCAAGCGACTATGCGCTAGGCTCAAACCACATACTCCCCACAGACCGCGGGGGCCGCTCGCGCGGCCCGCTCTCCGCGCTTGACTTTGTGAGGCTGCGCGTCACGGCGAGCGCGACGCGCGCGGCCCTGCGCGCGTCCATGCCGCACATTGACGCGCTGGCCGCCGCCGAGGGCCTGCCGGCCCATGCCGACGCCGTCAGGGGGCGCCTGCGCTGAGCCGCGCCGCGCTCTCCAAGAGGGTCGCCGCGCTCTCGCGCGCCGGCGCGTACGTGCCGGCGGCCCGAGCGCAGGGGACGACGGCGAGGCTTGACACAAACGAGAACCTCGTCATCCCGAGGTCCGCGGCGTCTGCGGCCCTGGCCGCGGCGAGGCGCGCAGTCGACGTGCGCGAGTACCCCGACGGCGGCGCCGAGCGCCTTGCGGCGGCGATCGCGGGCCACGTCGGGGTGCCGGCGCGCTGCGTCGTCGTGGGCAGCGGCTCTGACCAGATACTCGACCTTGCCGTCGCGCACCTGCTGGCGCGCCGCTCGCGGGTACTCGTGACAGACCCGACGTTCTCGTTTTTCGAGGCGCGCCTCGCGCTGCACGGCATGCGGGCCGTTCGCGTCCCCTTTGGGCCAGACATGGCAGTCGACATGGGGGCCCTCGAGGGGGCCGCGCGCGGGGCCGACGCGATATACCTCGACTCGCCCAACAACCCCACGGGCTTCCAGTTCCCCGAGCGGCGCCTGCGGCGCCTCATAAGGTCCTTTGGCGGCCTCGTCATCATTGACGAGGCGTACGCCGCCTTTGCGGGATACTCGCTGGCGGCCATGGCGCGCGCGCAGGAGAACCTTGCAGTCGTCGGCACGCTCTCAAAGTCCTTTGGCCTCGCGGGCCTGCGCGTGGGCTATGCGGTCATGCCGCCGGCGATGGCCCGCGCGTTTGCCTCCGTGATCCAGTACCCGTACCCCGTGTCGTCGGTGTCAATAGAGGCCGCCGTCGCCTCGCTCGGCGAGCGCGGGGCCGCGGCGGCGCGCGAGGCCGCCGCGGCCGTGACATCCGAGCGCGCGCGCCTCGTGCGCGGGCTATCTGCCCACGCGAACATCGAGGCGTTCCCGTCGCAGGCAAACTTTGTCCTCTTTGACGCCGGCGGCTCGCACAGGCAGGTCCACAGGGCGCTTGCCGAGCAGGGAATATCGGTCCGCCTCATAGGGCGCGTCGGGGGCCGCAGGGGGTGCCTGCGCGCGACGGTGGGCACGCGCGAGCAAAACTCGCGCCTCCTCATGGCGATAAGGGACATCATGGGCTAGGCTTGCCGTCGATCGTCGCCTGGCCGCCGGCCTTGGCCTCGCTAGCCGCCTCCCCGCCGGCCTTGTCGCCGTCCTGCGGGATGCCGGCTGCCGCCTGCGCCTGCCTTAGCATGTCCTCATAGGCCGGCTTTTTCCTCTTGCCGGCAAGCTCGGTGCAAAACTGCGCGACCAGGGGTATGTACTTGGCGTACAGGTCCGCGCGCTTGCGCGCGCTCTCGGCCTGGCCCCTCTTTGACATGTACGCGGCGAGCTTGCGAAGCAGGTACTGGAGGGCCAGGCGCAGCTCGCGCTCTATCTCGGCGCGGTCGGCGACGTTCTCCTTGCCGACGGTCTTGTAGGGTATGCGCGTCGAGCATATGTGCGAGACGATGACGAGCGGCGGATCCCCCTTTATCTTGTAGCGCGGCCAGTCAATGTCGCCGGCGACCTTGAGCACGACGTCGCTGCCCTCGTCGTAGAGCAGCGGGATGCGGTTGGCATACCTGTATACCCTCGGCCCGTCAGAGGGGACCTCTCCCCCGTACGCCACGCCGAGCTCGACGACAAAGGGGAACCCCGAGTACGCCGACGCGGGCCGCTGCACGACTGCGCAAAAGTCGGGGTTTAGCGAGCGCCTTATGCCGCGCTCGAGCGGGACCTCGCCGAGGGGCGCAAGGCACTGCGGGTCGGGCGGCTTGAACTCGGTGAACTTTTGCAGCGAGTCGCTGAGCTTGACGAGGTCCTCGTTGGACATGTTGCCCAGGCGCGCCTCTGGCCTAAACCCGGCAAACGCGGCGAACTTTTCGGCCGTCTTGCGGCCCACGCGCTGGAACCTCTTTGTGAGCATCGCCGCAAGCGTCTCGCCCTGGACCATGTGCGCGAGCTGCGCGTGGTGCTCGCCCTCGGGATCCAGCCTCACGCTGACGGACTTTGAGGACGAGTAGTCCCAGTACGTGAGCTCGCCGCGCGCGATGTTGATGTCGTCGACGCGTATGCGGTCGAGGCGCTCGGGCTCGACGCCGAGGGCCGAGACGAGCGCGACTGCGATTCGCGTGTTGCGCGTGAGGTCCTTCCACCTGCGCCTCGCGGCCCTGAGGACGGCCTCGCGCGCAAGCGACTTTGTCTTGAGCTCGCGGCGCAGGCGGGCCATCATCTTCTCGTCCATTGTGGGCATCCCCACCATGCTCTCGACCATCATCCTGCGTATCGTCTCGACGTCGACGCCGTAGGGGTGCGGCATTATGACCGTCGGCGGCGCGGGCATGGACTTTATTATCCGCGAATAGTGGTACTTGTTGCCCTTTGGGTCGTCAAACGTGAGCGTCGCGTACGGCGTGATGAGGGCCGTCTTGTAGACATAGTCGCGTATCTTGGCGCCGGCCTTTGTGTAGTCGCCCTCGAGGCGTATGCTCACGCTCAGGCCGCGCGACCTGGCCGGCACCGTCACGTGCTTTTGTATCACGGGCTTGTTCTTTTGTATGTCAAGGAGCATCTCGTACTCGTCGCGCGTCTCGCCGTCAGTCGAGCTTTTCACGCGCACTGCGCTGTTTGTAGTTATCTGCCCGTAGAGTATGGCCATCGTCGCGCCCAGGCCAAACATGCCGCGCGTCTGCTGCAGGATGAACTTTGAGCCGTACAGGACCGTGCCGAACGCGAGGGGGACGTGCTTGGCCGGGATGCCCGGCCCGTTGTCCGTGACCGTGAGCTCATAGTGGCGGGGGTCGGCGTCGTCCTTTTTGACTGCCCTGATCGTCAGGTGGACGTTGGGCAGCGTGCCGCTGCGGTCGCACGCGTCAAGCGAGTTCTCGACAAACTCCCTGACGGCCGTGTAGAGCGAGCGCGTCGGGTTGCTAAAGCCGGCGAGGTCGCGGTTCCTGTAAAAGAACTCGCTCGGCGATATCTGGTTGAACGAGGCCGCCGCGCTAGACATGCTGGCCCTCCCAGAGGAGCGCCCTCTCTGCCCTCTGCCTCCTCCGCGCGGCCTCTAGCCTGCGATACACCGAGGCGTGCATGCTGCCGGCGCACAGCGACCCGATCGCGTCGAGGGCGACCCTGACGGACTCGGGGGGGCCAATGACGGAGACCGTGCGGCCATAGACGCATATCCTCGTGCCGCTTAGCTCCTCCATGTTCCTGCGCGCCCTGCCGCGCTCGCCGATTATCCTGCCCTTGACCCTCTCGATCTGCGAGCGCGACTTGCCGGCGACGTCCCTGAGGTCGATGATGTGCAGCGCGCTCTCGCCGGATATCGACATGGCCGCCTCCGGCGAGAAGCCCCTCCCGACTGCCGAGACTATCTCTGATGCCCTAAACGGGTCGGACCCCGCGTCGGCCAGGTCGCCGCGCACGACGACCTCGCCGGACGCCGAGTCGACCTCGACGCTCACGCCGCACGCCGACTCTATCTGCAGCTTTGCGCTCCCCGCGCGGCCCACCAGCGAGCCAATCCTCGCCGCCGGCACCCTCACCCTCCTCTCAAAGCTCATCGCGTCACCCTCGCAAGCACGTCTGCCGGGTTCTCGACCTCGAGGCCGTGCCTCACAAAGTGGCCCGTCACGTTGCCAATGTCCCTCTTGAGGAACTCGATGGCCCGCGGGTGGCGCGTGTCGACGGCCGAGCCGAGGTCAAAGGCCATGACGCCGCCGGCGGCCAGGAAGAGGTTGTACCCCGAGAGGTCGCCGTGGACGAGGGCAGCGTCGCGCCAGAGGGCCTCGAGTATGGCCATGGCCCCCTCGTACTCGGCGCGGCCGGCGCGCACGGCGCTGAGCGTGCGGGCCGGCACGCCCCCCTCGCCGACAAACTCCATGGCCAGGACGTTCTTGCTCACGGCGACTGGCCGCGGCACGCGCACGCCGCGCGAGCGGGCCCTCCAGAGGTTCTTGAACTCCTTTTGCGCCCACGCGTGGACCATGGGCCGCGTGCCGCCGCGCACGCGCCCAAAGCGAGGGTCCCCCTCCATGTACGCCGCGCGGCGGCGAAACCCCGCCGTGGCGACAAGGTAGACCTTGAGCGCAATGTCCTCGCCGCGCGACCCGCTTGCCCAGAACACGACGGACTCCTTGCCCGCGCTCACCGCGCCGTTGACGCCGGCGAGCGTGCCCTCGCGGATCATCGAGTGTATCGCGTGGACAGTGACGCGGTCAAAGACCTCGCCGACGACCTTTTTCCCCTTGAAGGGGCCCTCGCCGCGCGGCCCGCGGCGCCTGCCCAGCGGGGCCTCGAGGCGGCCCTCGAGCGCGTCGACGGCCGCGTCGAGCTGGCTCAAAAGTCCCTAGGCAGGTGGCCGCCGTCCTTGAGGCCGTCCACCTGCGGGAGGGTAAACCTCCAGACAATGTCGCCGCGCTCGGACTCCTTAAAGTCCCAAGGGGCGATAATGACAATGTCGTTGTCGCGTATCCATATGCGGCGCTTTAGCTTGCCGCGTATGCGCCCGCGCCTGGTGATCCCGTCCATGCACTTGACGAGGACCTGGTCGCTGCCGAGCATCTTTATGACGCGCCCGAGGAGCTCGCCCTCCTGCGGCAGGCGAACCTCGCGCAGCGCGCTCTCGTTTAGGACCTTTCGCTTGCCCATTGGGCGGGGGGCGCCGGGATTTTGTATATATCTGTGTGGGCGGCCGCGTCGCGCGCGCGGCCGGGCGGCCCCCGCGCGCGCCTCCCCCGTGGGCTCGGGGGCCTGCGCGGCCGGGGCCGGCCGGGCGGCCCTGCCGGTCGGCCCGCCCCCCGCGGGGCGCCCCACAGGCGGCGGCGCCCTTGGCGCCCGGGCCCGCCGGCGACGCCGCCGGCCATCCCGGCGGGGGGCGCCGGGCGGCAAAACAGGCCTGCCGGCACGCTTTCCACGGGGCGCGCCGCGCGCCCGTGCGCGGCGCGGGCAGGACGGCCAGGGAATCTCCGCGAGCCGCCTATGGCGCAGGCAGTGCCGGCGCAGCCTGCCATGCGCGTGGCGGGAAGCAGGGGCGCGCCGGGCCGACGAAAAGGCCGACCTTGCCGGCCGCGCGCAGGCCCCCTGCCTGAGCTTTCCAAACGCGGGGGTGCGCGCGCAGGCCCCCTGCCGCCCTCGTCGCGGTGGGGCGCGGGGGGCAACGCCTTGGCCACCGCGCCGCCGCGGCGGGCGCGGGGTGCGCACGCTAGCGTTGCGCGGGCGGCCGGCTGCAAGGGGGCTTCGGGCTAGCCGAGCAGCTCGCGCAGCCGCGCGGCCAGCGGGCGCAGCAGCTCGACTATGAGCGCCACGGCGAGCCCCACGCCGATCCCGATGGCGATCCCCCAGCGATGTCGCGCCCACCACGACCCGGGAAACCGTTCTAGCATCCGTATGGCCACGGTGGGCAACGCGTCCTCGAGTCTGCGCTGTACCACGTATAGCGCAAAGCCGCCGGGCACGCGCACATCTATAATGCACGCCCTCGCGCCGCCCACCCGCCTGTGCTCGCCGAGCTCAAGCTTGGTCAGAAACTCCCTCTCAAGGGTGTCAAGCAGGCCCCCAAAGTCAGCGTCCGCAGGATAGACGACAACGATGGACACCAGCCGGGTCATTTCCATCACTCATGGTACTTTATCCTCACGGATATGTCGACGGCGTCCCTGCCGGCCAGCTCGTTGAGCTCGTCCATGCGCCGCAGCGCGTCGTTCACGCTGTCAAAGCGGCGCTCGCCGACGTGGTTGTAGGCGGCCGTTGGCTTGGCGTCGGACACCTTGCAGTCGTGCATGAGGGCCTTGAGGCGCGCGCAGGCCTCCTTGTCGTTCTCGTCGCGGCAGAGCACTAGGAACCACGCCTTGACCATCTCGCCGCCGCGGCGGGGACGGGGCACATATTAGCGTTGGGCGGGCTCCGAGGGTTCCGTGTGGCCGGGCACGTATTTTGGTGCGCGTGGCAGAAATTTCCCAAGCCTGCCAGGATTCGAGCCGCGCCGTGGAGAACGGAAGGGGCCGCGGCGCAAGCGCGCCGCCGGCGCGCCGCGGGAGGGGGGCCATGGGCGCCCCGCGCCGTGGGTGGTGGCCTTCCTGGCAACCTCGTGGGCCGCGGGGCCCGGCCCGTGCGCCAGGGCGTGGGCGCCGGGAGCCCCCCGGGCGCCCCGACGATGTGCCCGGCGGCGGCGCGGCGCACGCGCCCGCTCTCCCGCCGGACGCCGCGCCCTCGGCGATCGCGGCGACGCCGTCGGCGCCCTGGCCCGGGCAGCCCAAGGCCGATATGCCCCGTCGAGGCGCCCGCGCCACCATGGTCAGGGCGCGGTTCCGCGCGCCCTGCGGCGACGAGAACGGCAAGGAGTCCTGCGCGCGCCTCAAGGCCCCCATGCGCGGCTGCAAGGCGCCCGATGCCGGGCCCGCTGCCGCGCACGGCCACGCCGGAGGGAGGAGCCTTGGCGGCGTGGACGGCGCGCTGCGGCGCACGAGGGGGCTCAACAGGCTGGCCGGCAGGGGCGCCCTTGACATACACGCAAGGATAAAGTGCCATGGGCGGGGCGCGTGGCCTTCCCGGCGCCCATCGCGATAGTGCGTTTTGCAGGCGCCTACTTTGCAGGCGCGGCGGGGGCCCTCGAGGGGGAGTTTCTGGCCAGGCTGGTTGTTGGCCACCACAAGATCGCGGGAAACGCAAAAGCAAGCGTAATAGGCTCGGGCGCGCCCTGCGGCTTGGCGCCCTGCCAGGCGCGGCAGGGGCTCGAGGGGGCGATGCCCGCCGCGGGCATAAAGGTAATGGGGCGGTTTCGCGAGTCGTCGTGGAGGCGCCGCCGCCGGGCTGCCGCCGTCGGCGCCGGCGCGGGCCTTATGACGGCATATCGATAAGCGCGCAGGTCGCCGGGTCAAACTCGCTTGTCTCGTTCGAGTCGTGCAACGGCAGGCCCGCCGGCGGCGCAAAGTCGAGGCTCTTTGTGCCCAGGGCCGAGGTGCGGGGCGGGGCCGCCGAGTTTGCCGCCAGGGTCGAGCCCCCCGTCGCCGGCCCGCACGAGATACGCGTGCGCGCCGCGATAATAGAGCAGCACAAGGAGGTAGAGAGCGACACGGCCTTTGAGTCCAGGCCCTAAAAGCGCTGCTTTGTGATTATCAGCTTGCCCTTCATCCACGGGTGCGGGTGGCAGTGGTAGTCTATCTCGCGGGCCTCCGTGAAGAGGAACGTGTACTCCTCGCCGGGCCTCACGACGCCGATGGAGCCAAACGGGCCGCTGTACGAGTCCTCGGTCGGGTCGTCCGGCGTCACCGTGTGGGCCACGTCGTCCGAGTTTGTCCACGTCACGTCGTTGTCAATGCCGAGCTGTATGTTGACGAGCCTCGGCACAAAGCTGTCGGCCTGCTCCTGGTTTGCCGAGCCGGGTATCATGTCGATCACCGTCGCGCCCGTGGGGTGGAGTATGTGCTCGTCGACTGACGGCCTCGCCGAGGACTCGGGGAGGTAGAACTCTTGGTAAAAGACGGCCCCGGCGGCGAGCGCGACGATGACGGTTATCACGCCAATCCCGTACGCGTTCTGCGGCGACGCCAAGCGCGCGCGGGGCGCTGCGCGTCGCGTTATAAGGGTGGCGGCGGGCGGCGGGGGCGTTCGCCGATCCCGGCGCCCGGCCGCGGCCGCCGGGGAGAGGCCGCCGCCCCGGGCGGCCCCCAGGCCCCCGCACTTGGGATATGCGGCGCTAGGCTCCCGCGCCCCCGCCGCCGTCCGGCGCGGGCAGGCCGGGCTCCCGCTCGGCCGGCCCGAGCGCCTTTGGCCTCTCGCGCACGCCGACGCCCGGAGGCGGCACGGGCAGCCTCTTTGCCTTGCCGAGGCCGTACCTGTACACGTGGAAGAACGCCGCAAAGACTACGAGTATGAGGCCCACCCAAAAGAGCGAGAGGTTCTTCATCCCGGCCAGGGCCGCGTTGTACGCCGCGATGTTGAGAAAGACCTGGAAGGCGATCAGCGCGATGATGATCCAGTTCACCCACTTGTCAGAGAGGTCAATCCTGGCGACCTGGCGCGGGCCGGCCTCCTTTGCGAGCTTTGCCTTGCGCTCGGCCTCGCGGGCCATGTGGATCATCATGTAGCTAAACCCAAAGCCCAGCGGCACGAGCAGTATCATCACGGTGTAGAGGTATATCGGGTCTATGACGAGGCGCTCGACGAGCGGGATTGACGTGTCCGCCGGTATGTAAAAGCCCCAGTAGGTCGTGACCATTATCTGCGCAATCCCCGTGATGCCAAAGGCCGTTATGAGGGGGCGGTCCTTCCACGAGAACTTTTTGTAGCGGTCTATGAAGGGCACGATGAGGAGCGTGAGTATGAACAGGCCCGGCCAGAGCACGCCGGTCACAAACTTGTCGTACTGGGTCCGCAGGAAGGCATAGAGGGCCGTCAGGTACCACTCGGGAACCGTTATCCCCGGCGGCACGGTCGGCTCGAACTTGAAGCCCAGGTCGATTGGAAAGACCCCTCCCGTGATGAGTATCGCGCCGGATATCGCCATGACCATGGGCACGTCAAAGACGAGAAACCTCGGAAAGTGGACCGCCATGAGGCCCAGCATGACGACGGGCAGGATAAAGACGTGCTGCGCGTAAAAGCGCAGGACAAAGTCCGAAAACCCCGCGCCAAATGCCGACTCGCGTATGGTCGGCCCTATGACGGGTATCGAGTTGGTCAGCGACGCGGCTATGCTTATGGCGAGCTCGGCGCGCTCGCTGAATATGATGTCATAGCCCGTGAACGCCTCGAGTATCGTGACGGTCCCGAGTATGACGCCCGTGACCCAGAGGAGCTCGTTGCGTATCTTGTAGCGCCCGCTGAAGTACTGGTAGTACATGTGGAGTATGGCGAGCAGGACCATCGCGTTGGAGCCGTGGTAGTGTATGTTGCGTATGTGAAAGCCGAACGGGACGTCGTCGTTGATGAACTGGACGCTGTCCCACGCGCGGTCGAGTATGGGCTGGTAGTAGAACA
>RKSK01000061.1 GCA_007570915.1 Cenarchaeum sp. | reverse complement strand
AAGCTCGTGGGCGTCTGTGCCGGCGAGGTGTTTGTGGGCGACACCGACGTCGAGGTCGTCTCAAAGGCCGAGGCGGTGCACCCCGACCGCCCAGTCTTCCTGTCTGGAAAAGAGACGTTTTGTGGGTGTTGGTGATGGCAATCCCACTTCAAAAACGCGGGGACATGTTTCTGGCCGAGTGTTCGCTTGAAGGGCTTGAGGGGGTGAAACTCTTGGGAATTGTTGACTCTGGCGCCAACACCTCTTACTTGGCGTCAAAAGTCTGCGATCGCGCGCGATTAAAGTACAAGGGATCTAGGAGTGACATATTGTGCGTCCATGGAAAAGAACACAGGGAGATCGACATAGAGTACTACCGGGGCACGGTAACGGTGGGCACAAAGTCTGGCTGTGGCATGGTGTACAAGATTGACATCCGCCCCAGGATAGCAGGGGTTAGCGTTGACGCGATCCTGGGAAATGATGTCCTGCGTCACTTTAACATTGCTCTAAACCATAGGGACGGGACGGGGTTTTTGGTGTGACCGCGGGGCGCGGCCTGGCGGCAGCCGCGCCGTGGCCTGCGGACGCGTCAGGCCTGCGCCGCACAGGTCGCGCCCACAGGCAAAATCCCGCGCCGCGCTCCGCGCAATCCCCGCGCGGGCTGTCCGTGGCGCAGCAGCGCGGCATGCCCGGCCATGCGGGCCTTTGGCCGGCGGCGCGCTTTCTGCGCGGAACACAGAGATCTGCGGGGTGCGGCCGTTCCGGCCCGCGCCCGGCCGGCCCGGGACCCCCCGCGGGGCAGGCCCTCCCCGCGCCGCAACCTTGGCCGGGCCGTGAGGCCTGCAACCCCCTCCCTTCCCGGCAGGCGCGCGCAGGCGCCCCTGGCGCGCCTGGTGGTTGTGGCGCCCTTGGCGGGATTTGAACTCGCGTCTCAGCCGTGACAGGGCCGAATTCTGGACCTGGCTATACTACAAGGGCGGTGCCCCGCCCCGCGTGGGGCCGATTTTAAAGGCTTGCGCCTAGCCGGCGCGCGAGGCGGCCGCGATCAGCGCGCGCGCCTGCCTATAGTGGACCTCGTCGACCATCATGCCGCCCACGCGCATCGCGCCGCGGCCGCCCGGCGCCTCGTACGCCCCGACGACCCTCCGGGCCCAGTCGAGCTCGGCGCGGGTCGGCGCAAAGGCGCGGTGGACCGCGGGCAGCTGCGCGGGGTGTATGACGCTCTTGCCGGCGTACCCCAGCGAGCGGCCGCGGCGGCAGTCGCGCGCCAGGCCCGCCGGCGAGCGCAGGTCCTGCCATATCGAGTCGATCGCCACGGCCCCGCCGGCCCGCGCGTGGAGGGGGACCTGCGCGCGCGCGTGCTCGGCCCCCTCGCCCGGGGCGCCCTCCATGCCCATGTCGTGCATTAGGTCAAATATGCCAAAGACGACGGCGCGCACGCGCGGAGAGGCGGCCGCTATCGCCGCGCACGCGACGGCGCCGGCGGCCGACTCTATCGACGGTATTATCTCGAGGCGGCGCAGGCCTCGCGAGCGCTCTAGGCGCGAGAGGGCGCGCGCGACGGCGCGGACCTGCGCGGCCGATCCCACCTTTGGGACCACGACCCCGTCGAGGCCGCGCCGCGCGACGGCGCCAATGTCGGCGCGCATCTCCGCCGTCGACGGCGCGTTTGTCCTCACAAAGACCCTCGCCTCGTGCGGCGAGGCGAGCGCGGCGCGGGCCATGCGGCGGGCCTCGCGCTTGTCCCCGGCGCGCACAGAGTCCTCGAGGTCGAGGCAGACGATGTCGGCCCGCATCGCGCGCGCCTTTTCGAGAAAGCGCGCGCTGATTGCCGGCACAAATGCGAGGCTGCGGTACAGGGCCGCGTCCATGGGCGGGCTAGCCCTCTGGCTTGAGGATTATCTTGCCGAACATTCCCTTGCCCGTGAGCATCTTTGTGTGGGCCTCGGCGGCGTTCTCGAACGAGTGGACAGAGTCTATTACCGAGCGCAGCCTCCTCTGGCCCATCCAGTAGAGGCCCTGCTCGAGCTCGGCGCGCGTGCCCTGCGTCGAGCCGAGTATGTTGGTCCCCTTGAAGAATATGTGGCGCAGGTCCGTCATGGCGTCATAGCCCGTCGTCGCGCCGCACGTGACGAGCGTCGCGGCGTACTTGAGCAGCTGGAGCTGCTTGTTCCAGTGCGTCTGGCCGATGTGGTCAAAGGATATGTCGATGCCCGGCGCCGTGCCCTTTTTGTGCGCGATCTCCTTTGATATCTTGCGGACCTCCTTGTGCCAGTCCTCCTTGCGGTGGTCGACGGCGTGGTCCGCCCCGAGGTCGAT
This sequence comes from Cenarchaeum sp., assembly GCA_007570915.1. Classification (GTDB taxonomy): domain Archaea; phylum Thermoproteota; class Nitrososphaeria; order Nitrososphaerales; family Nitrosopumilaceae; genus JAHRAL01. The sequence continues at coordinate 1,743 of RKSK01000061.1, read as the reverse complement.
GCACTTTTGGAGCTTGTCCGGGCTCGCCGTCGCGATAACGTCACAGTTGTAGAGCTTGGCGATCTGGATGCCAAAGCTTCCCACGCCCGAGCCGCCGCCCATGATGAGGACCGTCTGGCCGGGCGTGATGCGCGCGCGGCCGACCAGCATGTGCCAGGCCGTAAGGAGCGTCATCGAGGCCGCCGCGGCGTCCTCGTAGCTGACCGAGTCGGGCAGCTTTATCACGTTGACCTCGGGCAGGTGCGTCACCGAGGCGAACGCTCCCCAGAGGGGGCCGGTCTGGAACCCCCAGATGGTCCTCTTTGTGCAGTCAAACTCGCGGCCGCTCGTGCACGCCTCGCAGACGCGGCAGGCCATGTTCGCGTGCGAGACGACCCTGTCGCCCACCTTTATCCCCTTGACGTCCTCGCCGACGGCCAGGACGTCGCCGGCGGCGTCCGAGCCGGATATGTGCGGCAGCGTGACCGGGATCGGCTTGCCCCTCATGCCCCAGATGTCGTTATAGTTGAGCGCGGCGGCCTTGACCGAAAAGACGACCTCGCTCGGGCCGGGCTTTGGGTCGTCGAGCTCCCTGACCTTGAGTATCTTGGCATAGTCGTCGTCTGGGGCGTACTCGTCGTATGTTACGGCCTTCACGGCGCGCGGGCCAAAAACCGCCCTAATTATAGCTTGCCCGGCCCGGCGGGCCGGCGCGGGCCGCGCCGCGGCCCCCCGCGGCTCCCGGAGCGTAAAATGCGACCCCCGGCGGCGCGGGCAAGGCCGTGGCGGACGCAGGAGGGGCCAGCGGGCGGGGGGGCATGCTACGCACCTTCCGTTGCGGTAGAGCCACAGCGCAGGCCGCGCCCCCAAGTGCGCACACGCCAGTGCTTTTGGGATGTCCAGGGACGCCCCCTGCCCCGTCCGCGGGGCTCCCGGCCTCACCTTTTGCCATCCCCGGCGCTGTCGCTCGCGACCGGCGGCACCCGCATTGACGGATCCAGCCGCCCCGCCTCGGCGAACGACTCCCGTGCCCCCTCCCACAGGCCCACCTCGAGCATCATTATGCCCCTGCTGACGTGGGTCTGCTGGCTTTCGGGCTCCGCCTCGACTGCCAGCCTAAACTCCTCGAGCGCCTCTGCCTCTTGGCCTAGCGCGTGGAGCTCCTGTGCCAGGCCCGCGTGCGCCGCGGCCGACCCCGGGGCCAGCGCGACCGCCCTCCGAAAGGCGGCCGCTGCCTCCCTGTGGCGCCCGGCGTTGGCCTGCGCCGTGCCCTGCCCAATGTGCGCGCCTGGCCTGCCCGGCTCCATGTCCATCGCCCTCCCGAACTCCACGGCGGCGGGGCCGTACCAGCGCAAGACCATGCACCTGTCCGCCAGCTCCATGTGTGCCTCATAGCTGGGATCCTGCGCGGCCATCCTCGACAGCGCCGCATGGGCAGGCTCGTGCTGATCCAGAAAGGTGTGCAGGCGGACAAGATCCCGCTCCACGCGCGCGTCGCCTGCCCCCGTCTCCACGACCAGCCTCAGAGAGTCTATGGCCTCGCCGTACCGGCCAAGCGCCTCTAGTGCCAGTGCCGCCTCTCGCAGCGTCCCGGCATGCGTGGGGTCGTCCGCGTGCGCCCTCCTTGCAGCGTCAAGCGCCTCTGCGTGGCGCCCCAGGCGGCGCAGCGCGGCCGCCCTGCCAGTGCGCGCCGCAGTGTCGCCCGAATCCGCCTCGAGCGCCTTGTCGCTCTCCTCTAGCGCCCCCCCGGCGCCCTCCCCGCCC